>NZ_JBGFFG010000031.1:0-15711 GCF_056175765.1 Pseudoxanthomonas sp. LjRoot204_2
CAACTGCACCGTCTCCGGCACCATCGAGGACTCGATGGACGGCATCCTGGACAAGGTCCACGAAGCCGGCCTGACCCTGAAGGCCGGCTGCGGCATCGGCTACGAGTTCAGCACGCTGCGACCGAAGGGCGCCTTCGTCGCCGGCGCCGGTGCGTACACCTCCGGCCCGATGTCCTTCATGGATATCTACGACAAGATGTGCTTCACCGTCTCCAGCGCCGGCGGCCGCCGCGGCGCGCAGATGGGCACGTTCGAAATCTCCCACCCGGACGTCAAGGACTTCATCCGCGCCAAGCGCGAAGACGGCCGCCTGCGCCAGTTCAACCTCTCGCTGCTGATCACCGACGGCTTCATGGAAGCCGTGGACACCGACGCCGACTGGCCGCTCGTGTTCCCGGTGAACATCAAGGAGAAGGGCGACATCAACTTGGAAGACCCCAGCCAGGTCGTCTGGCGCGAGTGGCCCACGCACAAGAACTACATCGTCCGCGACGACGGCCTGGTGGCCTGCAAGATCTACGGCCACATCCGCGCCCGCCACCTGTGGGACATGATCATGGTCTCGACGTACGACTACGCCGAGCCGGGCTTCATCCTGATCGACCGCGTCAACGAGATGAACAACAACTGGTGGTGCGAGACCATCCGCGCCACCAACCCSTGCGGCGAGCAGCCGCTGCCGCCSTACGGCGCCTGCCTGCTGGGCTCGGTCAACCTGACCACCTTCGTGCGCGACCCCTTCACCGACCAGGCGCGTTTCGACTGGGAGGAATACAAGGAAGTCGTGCGCGTGTTCACCCGCATGCTCGACAACGTGGTCGAAGTGAACGGCCTGCCGCTGGAACAGCAGCGCCAGGAGATCCTGCGCAAGCGCCGCCACGGCATGGGCTTCCTGGGCCTGGGCAGCACGCTGACCATGCTCAAGCACAAGTACGGCAGCGCCGAGTCGTGCGAATTCACCGAAGCCATCGCCCGCGAAATGGCCGTGGCCGGCTGGGAAATGGGCCTGGCCCTGGCGAAGGAAAAGGGCCCCGCCCCGATCATGGAAGAGCGCTTCCCCGTCACCGCCGCCATGCTGCGCCAGCGCCCGGAAATGGCGAAGGACGGCTGGAAGGTCGGCCAGGAGATCCCCGGCAAGGTGCTGCACGCCAAGTACAGCCGCTACATGCAGCGCGTGGCCACCGTCGCCCCCGACCTGGTGGACGAACTGGCCGAAGTCGGCAGCCGTTTCACCCACCACAGCTCCATCGCGCCGACCGGCACGATTTCGCTGTCGCTGGCCAACAACGCCTCCAACGGCATCGAGCCCTCGTTCGCGCACCACTACAGCCGCAACGTGATCCGCGAAGGCAAGAAGTCGAAGGAAAAGGTCGACGTCTACTCCTACGAGCTGCTCGCCTACCGCGAACTGGTCAACGGCAAGGCCATGCCGTTCTCGGACGATCCGGACGCGAAGCTGCCCGACTACTTCATCGCCGCCGACGACATCAGCCCGAAGGAACACGTCGACGTGCAGGCCGCCGCGCAGAAGTGGGTCGACAGCTCCATCTCCAAGACCGCCAACGTCCCCACGGACTATCCGTACGAGCAGTTCAAGGACATCTACCGCTACGCCCACCAGCAGGGCCTGAAGGGCTGCACCACGTTCCGCTTCAACCCCGCCGCCTTCCAGGGCGTGCTGGTGAAGGAAGCCGACCTGGAGAACACCACCTACCGCTTCGAGCTGGAAGACGGCAACGTCATCGAGGTGAAGGGCAACGAGCAGATCGAGTACGACGGCGAGATGCACACCGCCGCCAACCTGTTCGACGCGTTGAAGGAAGGGTATTACGGCAAGTTCTGAGGTAACCCCTCAGCGCGTGCCTGCTGTTCTCCTCTCCCCGCCTGCGGGGAGAGGATGCCCGGAGGGCAGGTGAGGGGGAGCGAGCGCAGCGAGTTGCGTTGGCTCTTCGCGAAAAGCGGCCCCTCATCCGCCTTCGGCACTTTCTCCCCGCTCGCGGGGAGAAGGGAAAGAAAGCACTCCCCTCGCGGGAGAGGGTGCCCCGAAGGGGCGGGAGAGGGGAGGCGAGCGCAGCGAGTTGCTGTTGCTTCCCGCGAACAGCGTCCCCTCATCCGTCCTTCGGCCACCTTCTCCCACAAGGGGAGAAGGAAAAAGCAACAAGCGATTCACCGGCTTCACACGTTCCACCCCGCGCCATCGGGTATAGCATCGGCAGCGTCAACCAACCTCGCCCACAAGGAGGGCAACATGAGCAACGGTAATGGTGTCACCGCGACGCTTTCCGGCGCAGCCGAAAGCGTGAAGGAAACAGTGGCTGGGATCGGCGAAGCAGTCGCTTCCACCGCCAGCGAGACGGTCGCCAAGGCCAAGAAGGCCGCCAAGAAGGCGCGCAAGACGGTCACCGCCGACATCGCCAAGGCGAAGAAGGCCGTGGCCAAGCGCACCGACAAGGCCACCAAGGCGGTGAAGAAGACCGTCGCCAAGGCCAAGAAGAAGCTGGCCGCCGCCAGCAGCGCCGCCAAGGCCGAAGCGGCCAGCCTGCAGAAGAAGGTGACCGGCAAGAAGGCCGCGAAGAAGGCGACCAAGAAGTCGGCCGCCAAGAAGGCGACGAAGAAAGCCGCCACCAAGAAGACGGCCGCCAAGAAGGCCGTGAAGAAGGTCGCCCGCAAGGCCGCCGCCAAGAAGGCGCCGGTCAAGAAGGCCGCCAAGAAAGCAGTGAAGAAGGTCGCCCGCAGGGCGCCCGTGAAGAAGGCGGCGAAGAAAGCCGCTCCGAAGAAAGCGGCCAAGAAGGCCGTGCGCAAGGCAGCCCCGAAGAAAGCCGCAAAGAAAGCCACCAAGAAAGCGGCCCGTAAGTAAGACCTGATGCTTCACCCCTCCTCCCCCGGGTCCGGGGGAGGGTTGGGGCGGTCGCCGGCCCGGAAGGCCAGGCCCCGCCCATCGACGACAACTTTCAGAACACGAACAGGATTCCACCGTCATGGCCGTCAAGATCGACAAGAAAATCAAGGGCTACAGCGTGCTCACCCCGGAAGACAAGGCGCGCGAAGCCGCGGCCGCCATTCCGACGGCGTCGGTGCCGCGCGAGACGGTGGAAAAGGAAACCCCGCAGGACAACATCATCCAGATGCACGAGCGCATCGAGCGCCCGGAAGTCCTCATCGGCAGCACCTACAAGATCAAGTCGCCGCTGGTGGAGCACGCCATGTACGTGACCATCAACGACATCGTGCTCAACGCCGGCACGGAGCACGAGCTGCGCCGTCCGTTCGAGATCTTCGTCAACAGCAAGTCCATGGAGCACTTCCAGTGGATCGTCGCGCTGACGCGCATCRTGTCGGCGGTGTTCCGCAAGGGCGGCGACGTGACGTTCCTGGTCGACGAGATGAAGGCCGTGTTCGATCCGCGCGGTGGTTACTTCAAGGCCGGTGGCGTGTACATGCCGTCGCTGGTGGCCGAGCTGGGCGCCATCGTCGAAGAGCACATGAAGTCGATCGGCCTGATCCACGACCCGGAAATGAGTGCGCACCAGCGCGCCATCCTGGCCGAGAAGCGCAAGCAGTACGAAGACCGCGCAAAAAAAAACTCTGACGTCGTAGAAACTGTGACCGTTGCACCGGCCGCGCCCGCGCAGGGCGCCGCCGAGGACATCGCCGTCACCGGCGATGGCGCCAGCTTCCCGCCCTCTGCCACCCTGTGCCACAAGTGCAACACCAAGGCCCTCGTCATCATGGACGGGTGCGCGACGTGCTTGAACTGTGGTTATTCGAAGTGTGGGTGACTTAGTTACTAAGGGGAACATCGATGCCGTGCTACATAGTCTCCTACGACCTGCTCAAGCAAGGTCTGAATCGCCCCGGGTTCAGTAGACATCTCCAAGCCGTACATTACGGCAATCATGGAGGTGTGTATGAGCGGCAAGCGGTATTCGGATGAGTTCAAGGCCGAGGCGGCCAAGCAGGTGATCGATCAGGGGCGTTCGGTGCGAGAGGTGTCGACCCGGCTGGGCGTCAGCATCGACTCGCTGTACGCGTGGGTCAGGGAGCAGCGCAAGGTGCCGGTCGCGCGGCATGCGGATGTTTCGTTGGCGGCGGAGAACCGTCGCCTGCAGGCCGAGCTCAAGCGGGTGACCGAGGAGCGCGACATCCTAAAAAAGGCCGCCGCGTACTTTGCCAAGGGGTAAGGGCGAAGTACGCGTTCATGCAGGCGCATCTGGACCAGTTCCGCGTGGTAAGCATGTGTCGTGTGCTGGGTGTGCAGCGCAGCGGGTTCTATGCGTGGCAGCGCCAGCCGCAGAGCGATCGCCATCGCGAGGATCAACGTCTTCTGGGCATGATCAAGCAGGCATGGCTGGAGAGCGGCACGGTCTACGGCTACCGCAAGGTCACCGACGACTTGCGCGACCTGGGCGAGGCTTGCGGCAAGCATCGCGTGGCACGGCTGATGAAGCAGCAAGGTCTGCAGGCGCAAGTGGGTTACGGGCGTCGTCCGCGGCCTCGTGGTGGCCGGGTCTCGACGGTCGCGCCAAACCACCTGGATCGGCAGTTCGACGTGGTCGCGCCCAACACGCACTGGGTCACCGACATCACCTACATCCGCACGCACGAGGGCTGGCTGTACCTGGCGGTGGTGCTGGATCTGTACTCACGCCAGGTCGTGGGTTGGGCGATGCAAGGCCAGATGCACGCCGATCTGGTGTTGCAGGCGCTGCTGGCAGCGGTGTGGCGTCGGAAACCGGTGCCCGGACTGATGCTGCACTCGGACCAGGGCAGTCAGTTCACTGGTGCCGAGTGGCAGGCGTTCCTGAAGGCCCACGGAATCGTCTGCAGCATGAGCCGGCGCGGCAACTGCCACGACAACGCCGTAGCCGAGAGCTTCTTCCAGCTGCTCAAGCGAGAGCGGATCAGGCGAAAGATATACCTGACCCGGGATGYGGCGCGTAGTGACGTGTTCGACTACATCGAGATGTTCTACAACCCCAAACGCCGGCACGGCTCCAATGGAGGCATCTCTCCGGTAGAGTTCGAACGGCAGGCGGGACTATCAGGCTTGTAGTTGTCTATGAAACCCGGGGCGATTCAAAGTAAGAGATCACGGCATGAAAAAAGGTTTGTGCATCATTCTATGGTTGGCCTGCGCCATGGCGGCAATTGAGCCGGCCATCGCGGCAAAACGCATACCGCTGACCGATGCGCGCTACTCGGGCGTCGTCAGTGGCGGGTCGTCTTCCTCCGTCGCCGTTGAAGCCGTCACGTTTACGCCTGACGAGCAGACCTGGTCGGATATGGCGATGGTGGGCGGTGTGTACATCCCCGTCTTCGGGAAGACCAAGACGGAGTTCTTCTTCAATCCCCCGGATCAGCAAGCCCTGGCCGAGATCCTTGCAGCGGAACTGGAGCGAGTTGGTATTTTCGCTGCGCCGAATGCCTCCGATCAGGCGGTAATGCCGATCAGACTTGTCTTCAAAAAGGGCACGTACCGGCATGCCGACAATACCTACACCTTGGACGTCACGATGGCGTGGACAGACGCGCAAGGCGCGCCTATCGAGAAGGACTACACCCTCAACTCCCATGCGCGTCTGACCCGCTGGCAGAAGCTCAACACCAGCGTGTGGCAAGGCAAGATGTATCTTGTGCAGGAAGCGCTGGACGTCATGATTCCCGACATCCAGCAGTCGTTGAGTGGCGAAGCGCCCGAGTAGGAGATGGGTGAAGCGGCCAGCGCGCCGACGAGCCAGAATTAACGCAACTCGGGAACGAGTGCGTCCGCATGGCGGGCCTCGGCCCGCCACCCCACGCCGAACGGCGGGCCCAGGCCCGCCATCGCATGCCATCCGTCACCGTCGAACGGCGGGTCGAGGCCCGTCCTATGCGCCCATGCAGCAGCGTTAGGCTCAACGCTGGCGCGTCTCCCCACTCGGGCCCTCGGCGGAGCCGAAAATCTTCCTGCAATTTTCCTCGTTGGCGGGGAATTCGCACCATTTCCGGCAATACTCGAGATTGCCCTTGTAGTCGTCCCAAGCCGCCTTGCAATAGTTGTAGTAGCGCTCTTCGTCGACGGTCGCGGCCGTCTGGGCGGTGTCCCGCGTGATGAACGTAGCGAGCGCAAGGACAGCCGCTCCGGCCAGCGCGACCAACGACAGCCATGCCTTGAATCGTGCCATCCATCCACGATCACGCTGCTTAACCAGATGATCGTAGGATTCGAATTCCTGGACGCCGGCCGCATTCGTGCGGTCGAATGCCTCGCGATCCATGGTCTTGGCGGTCCTGCTTGCGCCCACCATCAGATACACCGCGAATACCACTAGCGCGACAGCGCCGAGATAACCGAGCATTTCCCCCTCCCGCTACCCGTTGATGGAAGCCGCAGCCCCACACGCATACGTGGATTCTGCGCCTTGAACGGAAGATTCCACATCCCAATAGGTGGTGCAAGCGATCCGCCGCAGGCGAACCGCCTTTCGCCCAACAACGTAGCAACGTAGGGCAGGCTCAAGCCCGCCATCGCACGCGATCGATGACTGTCGTACGGCGGGCCGAGGCCCGCCCTACGGGGTGCTGCGCAACGCGGCCAACTGAGCTTCCAGCTCGGCGATGCGCGCGTCGCGTTCGGCGAGGGCGCGCTGCACGTCCTCCGCCTCGAAGCGCATGGGGATGTACTTCGGGCAGTTCCAGTCGAAGGCTTCGACGTGAATCGTCATGGTGCGTTCGGTGCGTGCTTCGCCTGGCGACTCTTCCACGCTCAGTCTTCCCAGCAGCTTCAATCGCTGCCCGTGCGTATAGTCCATCAGGATCAACGCCACGCGGTCGTCGTTGGCCACGTTGCCCACGCTGATGAACTGGCGGTTGCCGGGCAGGTCGGTGAAGATCAGCGTCTTCGCATCGACCACGCGCAGGAAACCCGGCGCGCCTCCCCGGTGCTGCACGTACGGCCAGCCGGTTTCCGACACCGTCGCCATGTAGAAACTGCGCTGCGCATGGATGAAGGCGGCTTCGTCTGCGCCGAGTTCAGCATTGCGCACCTCGTCGCCGGACTCGAAAGCGCGTGCGTACTGCGCGCGGCTGCCGTCGCGCGCCTGCGCGTCGCGGACCGCGGGGGTGAAGGCGATGTTCGCGAAGGCGTGTCTCATCTCGTTCTCCAAAGACGGACTGCGTTGGCGTAGCCCGGGTAAGCGCAGCGCACCCGGTGCGCTCTACACGTGACGGTTCTGATATCCGGTGCGGCCTTCGACCTTGCCCTGGCCACGCAGGCTCACGGCACCGGCAGCACCTGCGCTGGCCCACCCGTGACGCGCGCGCCTGCGGTCTTCGCCGTCTCGCCGAGGTACGCCAGGGCGAACTGCGCGAACTTGACGCTGTGCTGCGCCGATTCGCCCATCGTCGCCAGCGTGTCCTGCGGGGTGTGGATGTAGGGGAAGCTGCCGCCCGGACCCCCGGCTTCGAACATCATCGCCGCCGGATAGCCCGGGTTGGTCCACGATGCGTGGTCCGAACAGGCATAACCGCACGCGGTGCTGCTGCGGGTCAGGCCCATCGGCGCCAGGTAGGCGTCGAACAGCGTGATGAAGAAATTCTTCAGGTCCGCATTGGAGTAGTCGCTGATCAGCTTCATGTCGGTGACGGCGCCGGACTTGTAGTTGGTCATGTCCACCTGCAGCACGCTGACGACGTTGACGCCGCCGGCACGGAACGACTGTGCGATGGCATTGGAACCGCGCAGGCCGACTTCTTCCGCCGCATAGCCCATGAACTTCACCGTGCGCCGCGGCTTCCAGCCGTCCGCCAGCGCGATGCGCAAGGTCTCGGTGAGCGTGGCGATGCCGGACGCATCGTCGTCGGCGCCCGGCGCCAGTTGGTTGGGGTCGGTGTAGGTGTTGGCGTTGATCGAGTCCAGGTGCGCACCGAGCACCACCACTTCATTGGGCAGTTCAGCACCGCGGATCGTGAGGATGACCGAGGGCTGGGTGCTGCAGTTCGCGCAGGCGGTGAACAGCTCGGTGGTCACGTCGTCGCGGCCAGCGGCGATCGACTGCCAGTGGCTGCGGATCCATTCGGCCGACGTCTTGCCATGCGTGCTGGCGTAGTAGCGGTTGCGGTAGCTGGAGAGGTGGTTGATCGTGTCGTACAGGCGACGTTCCTGCACCTGCGGCAGCCAGCGGTCGACCGTGGCCTGGTTGTCGAGCGTGTAGCGGGCGAGCATCGCCTTCGTCATCGCCTGCTTCGCGCGATCCGCGCCGACGAACGCCTCGGCCTCGGCGCGCGTGGCAAAGGCGAAGTACCCGCCACAGCGGCGCTCACGCGTGTGCACGTAGTGACTGATCTCGCCCAGGCGATCAGCCCGCGTTTCGGCGACCACCAGCGTCTTGCCGGTGCTGTCGCCGCGCGCGACCGCTGCGCGGACCAGGCCACGGATGCCTTGGTGCGTCTCGCGCGAGGTCACGATGTAGACCGGGGCGTAGGGATCGGCCTGCGACAGGGCGGCCGATGCGGCCAGGCCGGTGGTGCCGGCGCGCCGCGAGGTGGCGGTATCGACATCGCGGCCATGAGGCGCAGTGCCGCGCTGGCCGGGGGCGGCCGCCTGCGTGCGTGGGGCGAAAGCCGACGCGTCCCGTTGCGTGTCAGCGCGTACCAGCATTGCGCCGATCATCAGCAGGACGAAGATCGCGTTCGTGCSCGGCAAGCGTGGTCTCATCGTGGCGTCCCCGGATGGCAGCCTGCAGGTGGCCGAAGCCAAGCTACCACTTCCATCCGGTATCCTCGCGTGCCGCGGTGGCACGCAGCCGGCTTCACATCGTGGCCGGTAGGCTGGTGTTCTTCCCCGCGAGGCCACGCCATGGAACCCACCATCCATCCTTTCTCCGAGCTCTTCGCCCAGCTCGGCCTGCCCAACGACACCGCCAGCATCCAGCGGTTCATCGCCACGCATTCGCCGCTGCCCAACGGTATGCGCCTGGAGGAGGCGCCGTTCTGGTCGCCGGCGCAGTCGCAACTGCTGCGCGAGGAGYGGCTGGACGATGCCGACTGGGCGATGGTGGTGGATCGCCTGAACGTGGCGCTGCACGACGACGGCACGTCGCCCGCCGCATGATGCCGGCGGGCAGAACGGCGGTGACCGCTCAGTCCGGCTGACCGGCCCGCTTGCGCGCGTCGGCGGGCAGGGCATGCAGTACCGGTTCGCCGACTATCTCGCGCACGTGCGCCTGGCATGTCGCGCTGCTCAGGAAGCGCGCGTACGGCATGGCGTTTCCGCCGTAGGACGCGCGCGTCCCGGTGTCACGGGAGAAACGCAGGCGTGTGGCAGCTCGTTCGACTACGTGGTGTTCCTCGCCGCGCGTCGCCCGGTACATGGGCGCCGGTTGCGCCGCGCCGGGCGAGGGTCCGTCCGGCTCGCCGTCATCCCGCGCTCCAMCCGTTCGCCCTGGCCAGCGCGATGGCGGCGTTCTCGGCGGCCTCGCGGGTGGCATGTCGGCTGCGCGTGACCACGTCGGCGCGGGCGCGCCCCTCGGCGATGCGGAACATGGCGCGGCCCTGCCAGTAGGACGCGCCCAGCGCGTCGGTGCGTTGCAGGGTCTGTACGGTCAGCTGGCGCCCGTCCTCGGTGATGGTCTTCACGCTCATGACGGGACTTTACCCCCGCCGGGTCGCTGGCCGCACGTCTTGCACCTGGTCTGCCAGAGCGCCAACGCGCAGCGGCATGACGGTAAAGTGCGAGCTGACGGTGGTGACACAGGACGAGTGATATCGCCGTTACCGTTCGGTGTGCCCGCCGTACCGTCCGTCGCTCCGCGTGCAGGGAAGGGGTGGGGCAGCGCCCCATCGATGTGACACCATGGCCTGAAACGCGTATTACGTCACAGATCGGAGTAGGCATGGGGTGCGGCTCAGGGGGAGGGAACGAGGGACGCGTCCCGTTGGCAGCGACGGTGGCAGGCAGCACGGCGTCATCGCGGCTGGACGCGGACAGGGCACGCGGTCGGGGCTGTGCGGGCCGCCGGGTCGCCGCACTGCTGGTACTGGCGATGGCGGTCGTGCCGATGGCGCAGGCGCAGGTGTTCCGTGCGTTCGAGCAGCGCTACACCACCACGCTCAATGGTGACCTGGTGTTCCTGGCCAACAGCAGCATGACGTGCAACAGCACGAGCGGCAGCTGCACCGGCGCCACCAACGATGCGCAGACGATGGTGGCGACCAAGCTGGCGGCCGATGCGGCCGACAGCACCATCTCCAATTCCAGCAGCGCGAACCTGGCGGCCACCGACCTGCCGGCCGGCGCGCAGGTGGTCCGCGCCATGCTGTACTGGGGTGGTCTGGTCGCCAGCAATGCGGGCAGCCAGCCCACTCCCTCGCCGGCCGCGACCCCGATCCGCTTCGGCCGCCCTGGGCTGGGCTACCAGACCCTCGTCCCGGCCAGCTGCGACGTATCGCCGCGCTCCACCATCTGGGGTACCGCACAGTCGCACCATGTGTACGGATGCCGCGCGGATGTCACCGCGGCCGTGCAGGCCAGCGGTACCGGCACCTACCGCGTGGCCAACCTGCCGTTGCAGGCCGGCCTGGTGAACCGCTTCGGCGGGTGGACGCTGGTGCTGGTGGTGCAGAACCCGTCGCGCCCGCTGCGCAACTTCACCATCAACGATGGCCTGGCGGCCATCGCGACCACCGGCTCGAATCCGGTCAACCAGGTGTCGCTGACCGTGTCGGGGTTCCGCACGCCGTTGAGCGGCACCGTGTCCGCGCAGCTGGGCTGGATGGCCATGGACGGCGACCGCGGTGCGGCGGATGGCTTCACCTTCCAGGGGCAGGGATCGTCCACCGTCAACGTGTCCGACGCCTGCAACCCGGCGGGCGACGTGTTCAATTCCAGCATCTGCCGGCTGGGCACCACGGTGACGCAGCGCAGTGTCGCCAACAACAACCTGGCCAACACGCTGGGTTTCGACGCCGACATCGTGCAACTGGCGAACACCGGCAACACGGCGTTGGCCAACGGCGCCACCTCGGCCACGCTGACGGCGCGCACCAGCAGCGAGGGCTATGCGATCTCGCTGCTGACCACGGCGATCGACGTGTTCCAGCCGGCGGTCGATGCGGCCACGGCGAAAAGCCAGGCGAACCTGACCAACCCCGGATTGCCGGCCGGGCAGGCGCGCGCGGGCGACCGCATCCGCTACACGATCACCCTGCAGAACACCGGGCAGGACAACGCCGTGGACGTGTCGATCCGCGATGCCATCCCGGCGAACACCGAGTACGAGGCCGGCAGCCTGCAGGTGACGGCGGGCGCCGACGCCGGTGCGCGCACGGACAGCAGCGGCGACGATGCGGCGGAAGTGGCGTCGGGCACGGGCGTGTTCCGCGTCGGCACGGGCGCCAGCGCGAGCCAGGGCGGCGTGCTGCGCTGCCTCACCTGCGTAGGCACCCAGCCGACCTCGACCACGGTGACGTTCGTCGTGCGCGTGCGCGCCGATGCGCCCGACGGTACCGTGGTGCGCAACGCGGCGCAGGTGCGCTACACCGGCGCGTCCAGCGGTGAGGTCTTCAACGACACCACCAACACCACCGAACTGCGCGTGCAGGCGCCGCCGCGGCTGACGCTGGTGAAGACGATCGCAGGGCGCGCGGTGGCGACCGACCAGTTCACCGTCGCGATCGACAACGGCGGGCCCAGCGCGACCACCAGCGGTACGGCCGCGACGGTATCGACGACGACGTTCGTGGCGACGGCGGGCACTACCTACACGCTGTCGGAAAGCGCCGCCGGTTCGYCCGTCGCCGATCTGGCGCTGTACGACACCCGCTACAGCTGCGTGAACAGCATCGCCGGCACCACCGATGTTCCGCCGGGTCAGGGACGCAGCTTCCAGGTGACGCCGGTAGCGGGCGACGAACTGACCTGCACCTTCGTCAACACGCCGCGCGCCGTCGACGTTGCGGTCACCAAGACCAGCGCGGTCACCGAGGTGGTGCAGGGCAGCGTCATCGACTACACGGTGACCGTGGCGCACCTGAGCGGCAGCATCGCGGCCGATGGCGCCGTGGTGCACGACACGCCGGGTGCGGGACTGAGCGCCTGCCTGGTCACCGGATGCACGCCGAGTGGCGGTGGAACCTGCCCGGCGACGCCGGGGGACTTGCTGGGCGCGGCAGGCGCGGCGATTCCGTTGTTGCCGCCGGGCGGACGGGTGGCGTTCGCGGTGCGCTGCACGGCGGACTGAGCACGCGCACGACGGCGTCCGCGCCGACGCGTCGTCGGGCGGTCCCTGCCTGCGCGTTCGCGGCACCTGGCGTCCGCCTATCCGTGCATGTGTCCCGCGGGTGGCGCGGGTCGCGGGTTGGTGCTACACAGGCAGCGGGGCCCGCGACGCGGTCGCGGTGCCGCCGCCCGTCGCGTGTCGACGGTCCCCGTGTCGCGGGGGCTGGCGCGGCGGCCACCACGAGGGAACGGCATGACGATCAGTGGACGCGGCTGGGTGCTGGCGGGATGGGCGTGCATGGCGCCGGTGACGGCGCTGGCGCAGCAGGCGCACGATGCGGATGCCTGGACGTTCCGGTTGACGCCGTACGTGTGTGGTCCTGACCCTGCAATGCCGCGTCACTGCGAGTGGCGTGCCGTAACGGAGCGAACACACGGGCGCGGGTAGGGTGCCGACTCTCTCCCCATCGAGCCGTATCCATGACCCAGTCCACCCGCGAGGACGTCATCCTGCAACTCGACCGCGTCGACACGGCGCTGGAAGCCCCGGAAGCCGACAAGGCGTCCATCCTGCGCGATGCACTGGACTGGCTTGCGTCGCATCCGCCCGCCAAGGCGGCGGATGCGCTGTATTACCGCGAACGCCTGCAGGTGATCCGCGAGCGCCACGGCGTGGCATGACGCGTCGTGGCGTCGTCGGCACGGTACGCGTGGCATGATGCCGCGGGATCCATCGGACTTCGTGGAGAATGCATGCACGCGCGATTGACCGGCAGCCTGGTCACGATCCTGTCCCTCGCCGGGTTGGCGCCATTGCCGGCGATTGCCGAATCCCCCTCGCAGGTCCGTATCGTCCACGAAGCCGGCCGCTATCGCCTGCTCGTCGACGGACAGCCCTACGTGGTGAAGGGCGCCGGCATGGCGGACGGCGGCCAGGAAACGCTGGCCGCGCGCGGCGGCAACTCCTTCCGCACCTGGAGCACCGGGACCGACGAGGCGAACGTGCGCGCCATGCTCGACCGCGCGCAGCGCAACGGGTTGAAGGTGGCGATGGGGATCGAGGTCGGCAACGAACGCCATGGCTTCGATTACGACGATGTCGCCGCCGTCGCGAAGCAGCGCGAACGCATCCGCCGCGAAGTGCGCCTGTACAAGGATCATCCCGCCCTGCTGATGTGGGTGGCCGGCAACGAGCTGAACCTGCATTACAGGAATCCGAACGTATGGAACGCGATCGGCGACATCGCCGACGCGATCCATGCCGAAGACCCTCACCATCCCGTCATGACCACGCTGGCCGGCTTCGACAGGGCACTGATCGACCTGCTCAAGGCGCGCGCGCCGTCGCTCGACCTGATCGGCATCCAGTTGTACGGTGACATCGGCGCGCTGCCGCAGAAGCTCGTGGACAGTGGGTGGACCGGTCCTTACGTCGTCACCGAGTGGGGTCCGACCGGTCACTGGGAGAGTCCGCTGACGGCGTGGAAGGCGCCCATCGAAGACGATGCTTCACGCAAGGCGGCACTGTTGCGGCAACGCTACGAGGAAGTGATCGCCGCCGACATGAAACAGGGGCTGGGCTCCTACGTGTTCCTGTGGGGCGACAAGCAGGAGCGCACGCCGACGTGGTACGGGTTGTTCCTGCCGACCGGCGAAAGCACCCCGTCCGTGGATGCGATGGAGTTCGTGTGGACGGGTCGTTGGCCGGCCAACCGTGCGCCTTCGATCCAGCCCCTGACGCTGGCCGGGCGAACCGCTCTGGAGAGCGTGGTGCTGAAGACGGGTCAAGCCACGGTCGCGCGCGTCGATGCGCACGATCCGGACGGCGACGCGCTGCGCTTCCGGTGGACGATGCTGCCGGAGAGCACGGCCACCAGCATCGGCGGTGACCGCGAAGACGTGCCGCCGTCGCTGGACGTGGCGATGGAGAACGACGGCGAGGGCGGCGTGCGCTTCGTTGCGCCGGCGACCCCCGGTGCGTATCGCCTGTTCGTGGAGGCGCACGACGGCAAGGGTCATGCCGCCTACGCCAACGTGCCGTTCCGAGTCGATCCGTACTGATCGCGGCCGCGAGCCGTCGGTCGGATCAGGCCTGGTACTGCTTTTCCTCGATGAAGCGCGAACCGGCCTGCCGGTTGATCGCATTCTTCACCCCGATGCGCTCGCCGTTGTGCCTGGCCACCGAACGCGCGAGTTCGACGAATCCGGCATCGAAGGACTTCGCGGCCTCTTTGGCGCGCAGCGCATCCTGCACGTCCCACATGCGCTCGTTGATCCGGCRCAATTCGTCCTTCAGCGACTCGAGCTCCGGTTGTGTCGCGACCAGTCCCTGCCACAGCGCCAGCAGGCCGTCGCGCTCGACCTCGACATGGGTGCGCTTGGCCGCATCGTCGATGCGCTCGGCCTTGATCTCGAGGATGGAGAGCTTGTCGGCCAGCTCGCCGACGGCGACGGGGATCAGGATTGTGTTCATGGCGGCATTCTACGCCCCGCCGATCGCCTCCCGCGGCCCTGCGGTATTCAATCCTCACGGAAATCACCTTTGGTCCTCAGGTTCTCGAGTGCGCGCTTGGCCGTCACCACGAACCGGTGCTCGGGTGGATAGTCCTTCGAGGCGATGGCGAGTGCTTCCTCGAGGATCTGGCGCGCGCGTGGGCGCTCGCCCCGGTCGCTCGCAATCGTCGCGCGGATCATCAGGACGGCGTTCAAACGGGAATGGGCTTTCGGCTTGGGCAGTTGCGGCCGATTGCGCCGGTCCACCCAGTCCAGGATGCGCTCGGCTTCGTCGAACCTCCTGTTTGCGACCAGCAGGTCGGCCAACAGGATCTGCACGAAGTCGTGGTGGCTGTGCTGCGGCGGATAGTGCTGCGCCAGGAACCGGGCATCCTCCCGGATGAGCTGTTCCGCCGGTCCGTCGTCCTCGCTCGAAGGCGAATCGATCAGCCGGCGCGCGAGGAGCGTCCGTGTCATTGCCGGAGGCGGCAGACGCACCCGCGCGGAGACGGCCAGCACGTCCTCCAGCAGGGCCTTCGACTCGCGCAGGTAGAACGCACGGTCCTGCCTGCCGCGGGGCGTCAGGGTCAGGAAGTTCGCGAGCTGCACGCGTGCATCCAGCACGACATCGTTGCCGGGCGGGTAGTGGCGCTCCAGAATGGCCAATGCGCGTCGCGATCGCGCGAGCAGTTCCTGCCACTTCGACTGGTTGGCCTCGAGGCGCAACAGGCCCGCGTGTGCAAGCAGTGCTTCACCGTAGGCCGGATGGTTCTCGCCGTAGGCAGCGAGGATCAGCGCTTCGCCTTGTTCGATCGCCCGGCGGCACCCGGGCAGATCGCCCGCCAGGCAACGTGCATTGCCGAGCGTCGTCAGCGCGCTGCCGGTCTTGGGATGGGTCGGGCCCAGGAACTGCATCGTGTGCTGCCATTGCGCCACGGCGAAAGGCAGGGCCTCGTCGAAGCGTTCCTGCGCCAGAAGGCTGGTGGCCAGCGCACGCTCGGCATCCGCGGCCTGCAGGGGAT
>NZ_JBGFFG010000032.1:0-15670 GCF_056175765.1 Pseudoxanthomonas sp. LjRoot204_2
GGGTGAAGACCGTATGGCCGGGGCGCGAGCGGTAGGTCAGCGACCCCCGGTGTTCGCGTGCCACCTGTTGCGACAGTGCCAGGCCCAGCCCGCTGCCTTCGGCACGGCCGCTGACCAGCGGCAGGAACAGGTGCTCGGCGAGCGCTTCGGGCACGCCGCGGCCGTCGTCGACGATCTCCACCCGCAGCGCCATGGCGTGCAGGTGGTCGTGGATGCGCGAGCCGTGTTCGACACGGGTGCGCAGGATGATGTTGGCCGCACCCGCCTGCAGGGCGTTGCGGACCAGGTTCCAGACCGCCTGGGTCAGGCGGTCGGCGTCGCCGGACAGTTCCGGCAGGCTGGGGTCGTAATCGCGCTGCAGGCGCACCGACCAGCCGCCTTCGTTCTCGGCCAGGCGCAATACCCGCTCCAGCACGGTGTGGATGTTCAGCGGCGCATGCGGGCGCTGCGGCGAGGGCGACAGCAGTTGTTCCAGCAGGGTGTTGAGGCGGTTGATCTCGGACTCGATCAGTTCGATCAGTTCGCGCTCGTCGTCGTTGTCGTCGCGGTGCGCGGCCCGGCGTGCCAGCAGCTGCGCGGCACCCTTGAGGCCCGCCAGCGGATTGCGCAGTTCATGTGCCAGTCCCTTCAACGCCGCGCTCAGCGCGTTGGGCAGGGCCTGGGTGGGATCGAGCGCGGGGAATTCGTCCACCGGGTGCGCTTCCAGCAGCCAGCCGCCGCCCTCCAGCCGCGACAGCCAGCCCTCGGCGAAGCACGGCGATTCGCCGGGCATGCCCAAGGCCATGCGGTGCAGACGCAGGACGTCGCGGTCGGTGTTGTCCAGGAAGCGCGCCATGGCGTCGCCTTCGATCTCCAGGGCCGCCAGCGGTTGCCCGATCAGGCGGCGGGTACTGACGCCCAGCCAGCGCGCGAAGGCCGGGTTGACGCCACGGATCAGTCCGCCGTCGTCCGCCCAGGCCACCGGCGTGCTCAGCGCGTCGGTGGTGGGGTCGAAACGCATGCGGGAGAGGTCCGGGGACGACATTGCACCAGTTTAGTGCAAAGCCGTCCCCGGCAAGCCATCAGGCCTCGTAGGCCGATTCGCCGTGCGAGGTGATGTYCAACCCCTCGCGCTCGGCATCCTCGGAGACGCGCAGGCCGACGGTGTACTTCACGATGAGGAAGGACACCAGGGCCACCACGCTGGACAGCACCACCGTGATCAGCACGCCCTGCGCCTGGATCCACACCTGCGACCCGATGGAGTACTCGGCCACGGCGGTCTCGGTGACGTAATCCCAGATGCCCGCGCCGCCCAGCGAGGGCGCAGCGAACACGCCGGTCAGCAGCGCGCCGGTGATGCCACCGACGCCATGCACGCCGAACACGTCCAGGCTGTCGTCCGCGCCCAGCATCTTCTTCAGGCCGCTGACGCCCCACAGGCACAGCACGCCCGCGATGGCACCGATGGCCAGCGCACCGTTCAGGCCGACCAGGCCGGCCGCCGGCGTGATCGCGACCAGACCCGCCACGGCACCCGACGCGGCGCCGAGCAGCGAGGGCTTGCCCTTGGTGATCCACTCGACCAGCAGCCAGGCCACCACCGCCGCGGCCGTGGCAAGGAAGGTGTTGACGAAGGCGATGGCGGCGACGCCACCGGCTTCCAGCGCGGAGCCGGCGTTGAAGCCGAACCAGCCCACCCACAGGATCGAGGCACCGACCATGGTCAGGGTCAGGTTGTGCGGCTTGATCGCCTCGCGGCCGTAGCCGGTGCGCTTGCCGATCACGTACGCGCCCACCAGGCCGGCAATGGCGGCGTTGATGTGCACGACGGTGCCGCCGGCGAAGTCCAGCGCGCCCTTGGCCCACAGGTAGCCCGACTTGGCCAGCACGCCGTCCACCACATCGGTGCTGGTGAACGCATCGGGGCCGGGGAAGAACCACACCATGTGCGCCATCGGCAGGTAGGCGAAGGTGAACCACAGCACGGTGAACAGCATCACGCCGGCGAATTTCACGCGCTCGGCGAACGCGCCGACGATGAGCGCGCAGGTGATGCAGGCGAACGCACCCTGGAACACGAAGAACGCCAGTTCCGGAATGTAGACGCCCTTGGTGAACGTCGCCCCGATCGAGGACGCATCCAGTCCCGCGGCGAACAGCCGGTCGGTACCGCCGATGAAGGCATTGCCCTCGGTGAAGGCGAAGCTGTAGCCGTACAGCGCCCACAGCACCGCGACCAGCGAGAACACGGCCAGGTTCTGGATCAGGATGGACAGCACGTTCTTCGAACGCACCAGGCCGCCGTAGAACAGCGCCAAGCCGGGCAGCGTCATGAAGATCACCAGCACCGCGGAGACCAGCACCCACACCGTGTCGGGCTTGCTGATGGTCGGGGCCGGGGCTTCCTCGGCGGGGGCGGCTTCGGCCTCTGCAGGGGCCGCAACGGCTTCCGCAGGTGCGGCTGCTTCGACCGGCGCAGGCGCGGCCTCGACCGCGGGGGCGGCTTCGGCAGCGGCGGGTTCGGTCGTGGGTGCGGCGGTGTCCTGCGCGGCGAACACGGTGGCGGTAGTGCCCACCGTCATCAGGCCGAACAGCGCGGCCATGCACAGCATCCGGGTACGGGTCTTCCACCCGGAGAACAGTCGAGTCTTCATGTGGGGGCTCCGAGTGTTAGAGCGCGTCCGCGCCGACTTCGCCGGTACGGATGCGGATGACCTGGTCGATGGTGGTGACGAAGATCTTKCCGTCGCCGATCTTGCCGGTGCCGGCGGCCTGCTGGATGGCCTCGATGACGGCATCCAGTCGCTCGTCGGTCACGACGGTCTCGATCTTGATCTTGGGCAGGAAATCGACGACGTACTCGGCGCCGCGGTACAGCTCGGTGTGGCCCTTCTGCCGGCCGAAGCCTTTCACTTCGGTCACGGTGATGCCGGACACGCCCGCTTGCGACAAGGACTCTCGGACCTCGTCGAGCTTGAACGGCCGGATGATGGCGGTGATCAGTTTCATGCGCATACCCCGATGGTGGATGGAACCGGCCGACCGGAGCCGGCCGGCGGTTTCAGGTCACCCGTGCGCGCAGCCCCCTGGCGGCGGACACGTTGTCGGTGCGGAGCGGTGCATGAACCGCATCCGTGCCCACCGCGATCATTTGCGGCGGGAACGGATGACGTGGGAGGGAGCAGCGGTTCATGGACCTCTCCTGTGTTTCCCCAAGTACAGCGTTGGTGCGATCTCCAGGAATCGAAGACAGGTGGTGCCCCGGTTCCCCAACCGGGCGAATGCATCGCGGGACGATGCACTCGATAAGGTGCGGCGATGGCGACGGGTGGGAGGGGAGATCCGTCGCCATCGCCGCGAGAACTCAGTGCGCGACCGCTGCGTCGCGGAGGGCCGGTGCATGGCCCTCCGCGTGCATGGCGATGTGCGCGCAGGCCTGCATCAGTTGGCGTAATACAGCTGGTATTCCAGCGGGTGCGTGGCCGCGCGGAACTTGGTCACTTCCTGCATCTTCAGCGCGATGTAGGCATCGATGAAGTCGTCCGACATCACGCCGCCGGCCTTGAGGAAGTCGCGGTCCTTGTCCAGCGCGTCCAGCGCCTGGTCCAGGCTGGAGCAGACCTGCGGGATGTTCTTCTCTTCTTCCGGCGGCAGGTSGTACAGGTCCTTGTCGGACGGCGCGCCCGGATCGATCTGGTTCTTGATGCCGTCCAGGCCGGCCATCATCAGCGCGGTGAAGGTCAGGTAGCCGGACTGCAGCGGATCGGGGAAGCGGATCTCGATGCGGCGCGCCTTCGGATTCGCCACCCACGGAATGCGGCACGACGCCGAACGGTTGCGCGCCGAGTAGGCCAGCATCACCGGCGCCTCGAAACCCGGCACCAGGCGCTTGTAGCTGTTGGTGCCCGAGTTGGCGAACGCGTTGATCGCCTTGGCGTGCTTGAAGATGCCGCCGATGTACCACAGCGCCAGCTGCGACAGGCCGCCGTAGCCATCGCCCGAAAACAGGTTCTGGCCGCCCTTGGCCAGCGACTGGTGCACGTGCATGCCSSWGCCGTTGTCGCCGACGATGGGCTTGGGCATGAAGGTCGCCGTCTTGCCGTTGCGGTGGGCGACGTTGCGCACCACGTACTTCATGCGCTGCAGTTCGTCGGCCTTCTGCACCAGCGTGTTGAACTTGGCGCCGATCTCGCACTGGCCGGCGGTGGCGACTTCGTGGTGGTGCACTTCGACTTCGATGCCGACCTGTTCCAGCGTCTTGCACATCTCCGCGCGCAGGTCGTGCAGCGAGTCGGTCGGCGGCACGGGGAAGTAGCCGCCCTTGACGCCGGGACGGTAGCCGCTGTTGGCGCCGTCGTAGCTCTTGCCGCTGTTCCAGGCGCCTTCTTCGGAATTGATCTTGAAGAAGGTGTTGCYCATGTCGTTGGCGAACTGGACCGAGTCGAAGATGAAGAACTCCGGCTCCGGGCCGAAGAAGGCCACGTCGGCGACGCCGCTGGCCTTCAGGTRGGCCTCGGCGCGCTTGGCGATGCCGCGCGGGTCGCGCGTGTAGCCCTGCATGGTGGCCGGATCGAGGATGTCGCAGACCAGTACCAGGGTCGGGTCGGCGTAGAACGGATCCAGATAGGCCGTGCTCGGGTCGGGCAGCAGCACCATGTCCGACTCGTTGATGCCCTTCCAGCCCGAGATCGACGAGCCGTCGAACATCTTGCCGTCTTCGAACAGGGACGCATCCACGATGCTGRCGGGGAAGGTGACGTGCTGTTCGACACCGCGCATGTCGACGAAGCGCAGGTCGACGAACTCGACCTTGTGGTCCTTGATCAGCTTCTCAACGTTGTCCAGGGACATCTCGGAACCTCGGGTTGGATAAGTGTGTGACGGGATACAGCAATCCCCGTGCCAACCCCGGGGACGCGGCAAGTGATTGATTGTCATGGACATCCTTGACGGATTCGTCACACGGAATCCCTGTTTTGGTGCGGAATTCTGACTCAGCGAACCAACGCGGTGCGTGGCGCTTTCCACTATTCTTTGCCGCCCTACCCTGCAAGCCCGCTCCGATGACCGACCTGCTCGCCGCCCTGCTGCTCGGCATCCTCGAGGGCCTCACCGAGTTCCTGCCGGTGTCCAGCACTGGCCACCTGCTGATCGCGCAGCACTGGCTGGGCGAGCGGTCGGATTTCTTCAACATCGTGATCCAGGCCGGCGCCATCCTGGCCACCACCCTGGTCTTCCGCCGCCGCATCTGGGAACTGACGACCGGCTGCTGGCGCGATCCCCAGGCCCGCGACTACTCGATGAAGCTGGCGGTGGCCTTCCTGGTCACTGCGCTGGTCGGCCTGCCGGTGCGCCTGGCCGGATGGGAACTCCCGGAAACCGTCACGCCCGTGGCATGGGCCCTGATCATCGGCGGCGTGTGGATGCTGGTGGCCGAGCACTTCGCCGAGAAGCGCGGCGACGTCGCCACCATCACCTGGAAGGTCGCGGTGCTGGTGGGCCTGGCGCAGGTGGTGGCGGGCGTGTTCCCGGGCACCTCCCGTTCGGCCGCCGCGATCTTCATGGCGATGCTGGCGGGCACCAGCCGGCGCTCGTCCGCGGCGGAGTTCGTGTTCCTGGTCGGCATTCCCACCATGTTCGCGGCCAGCGGCTACGCGTTCCTGGAACTGGTGAAGGACGATGCGCTGGGCAGCGAGAACTGGGGCGAGGTGGCGCTGGCGTTCGCTGCCGCCACCGTCACCGGCTTCGTGGTGGTGAAGTGGCTGCTGGGCTTCATCAAGGCGCACCGCTTCACCGGCTTCGCGATCTATCGCATCGTGCTGGGCGCGCTGCTGCTGTTGTTGATGCCGGTCGGCAGCTGAGCCGCCGCGCTCCCTGCTCCCTGTAGGAGCGACGTCGGTCGCGACCGCACGGCCGACATGCCCTGAAGCGGCTGTTTGCCATCCGGGCGCGCTGCGGCGCGTTCATCCCAATGCACGGTGAATGGCTATCGGGGCGAGGTCGCGACTGACGTCGCTCCTACAATCAAGCGCGATGCCCGGCCTTCACCCCATTCCAACCTGCCGCGCGTTTGCATGGGGCCACCGTCGACGGAGAACGCCATGAAACGACTGCTGCTGCTCGCCTTGCCACTGGCCCTCGCGGGCTGCCCCAAGCCGGCGGAACGGGCCGACACGCCAGCGCCCACCGTGGCCGCCACCACCCCGGACACCGCGGCAGCCGCAACGATCGACGCGGCCGCCCTGCTTCCCCAGTACCACTGGCAACTCATGGACGCGACGGACACGCAGGGCAAGCGCATCGATGCGCTGTTCGTCCGGCCCGACAAGCCGGTGCAGTTCGACTTCAGGGAAGGACGGCTGGGCGTGTCCAACGCCTGCAATCGCATGGGCGGCACCTACACACTGTCGGACACCAGCCTCACCATCGGTCGACTGACGTCGACCATGATGGCCTGCACCGACGATGCGCTGATGGCGCTGGACCAGGAGATCGGCAAGCGACTGGATGGGACGTTGAAGGTCGCCGCCACGCAGGACGGCGTCGCTCAACTCGCGCTGACCACCGCGACCGGAGAAAAACTGCTGTTCGCCGGCAACCCGACCGCCGAGACCCGCTATGGCGGCCCCGGCCAACGCGTGTTCCTTGAAGTCGCGGCGGACACCAAGCCGTGCAGCCACCCGCTGATTCCCGACAAGCAGTGCCTGCAGGTGCGCGAGATCGCCTACGACGACAAGGGCCTGAAAGTCGGCACGCCGGGCGAGTTCCAGCACTTCTACGACAGCATCGAGGGCTACATGCATGAGCCCGGCATCCGCAACGTCCTGCGCGTGGACCGCTACACGGTGAAGAACCCGCCCGCCGACGGATCTTCGAATGCCTACGTGCTGGACATGGTGGTGGAGTCGGCCAGCGAGAAGAAATAAGGTCCGTCGCACGAAGCGCGCCTGATCCAGGGCGTGCTTCGTGGCTGTCGGTCAGCCGCTATAGTGGCGCGTCACCGCACCTGACGCGCCAGCATGCACCCCCCCGCAAGGAACGCTTCTCCCCTTCCCTGGATCGCTGTCGCACTCCTGGTCGTCTCCGCCCTGCCGATGTGGTGGCCGGCGCTGCAGACGCCATTCTGGGGCGACGACTACGTGTTCCTGCATGCGGCGCATGCGACGAATGCCACGGGCGCGCCGTGGTGGTCGGATTTCTGGCCTTCGTCGCCGCCGCGCTTCTGGCGGCCGCTTTCGCAGGAAGGCTACTGGCGCTGGATCGACGCGTCGCTGGGCGGCAGTGCGCATGCCGCGCACATGGTCAGCCTGATCCTGCATGTCCTGGCCACGCTGGGCGTTGCGCTGTTCGCCCTCCGCCTCGCGCGCGCCTGTCGCTGGCAGCACGCCGGCCGCATCGCCGCGCTCGCTGGCGCCGTGTACGTCGGACTGACGATGCACCTGCTGCCGGTGCATTGGGCGGCCGCTGCCAACAATGCCCTGCTGACGCTGTTCACCACGCTGCTGCTGGCCGCCTGGATCAGTGCGCGTGATGCGGCCGGCAACTGGCGTACGGTGCTGCTCGCGTCGCTGCCGGTATGGCTGGCGCTGGCCTTGCTGAGCAAGGAATCCGCCGCGCTGACGCCCGCGCTGATGATCGTGGTCGCCGCTTTCGTTGCCATGCGCAGGCCGGATCGCGGCGAACTCGTCGCGTGGCTCGCCTGCGTGGCGGTCGTTGGCGTGTGGCTGGTGCTGCGCGCGCGCTTTACCGCCAACACCGATGCGTCGTACGCATTCGGCCTGGGCAGCAATGTCGTGCGCAACGCCGCATCGTTCGGCGCATGGCTGTTGAACGTCCCGCGCGAGGCGATGCGGATGGCAGTCGCGGGCGAACGCATGCGAGGACTGGCCTGGATCGCGGCCACCGCACTGCCGATGCTGGCAGCCTGGGCGGTCGCCGGTTGGCGCGGGCGGACGCTGCTGACGCGGTGGCAGTGGATGTGCGTCGGCGCGTTCGCCGTGCTGGCGTACGCGCCCTACTTCCTGTTCGCCTGGAACAGCTACGAGTATTACGCAGCCATCGCCGTGATCCTGCCCGTGATCGCGCTGGCGCGCTGCCTGGCGACCGATGCTGCCGCGCTGTGGGTGGCGACGCTGATCGTGGTGTCGTCGTGGATCGCGGTGGAGGGCACGCGCCGGCTGGACCATCCTGGCCTGATCGGTCGCGCGCACTGGGCGGAAACGACGCTGCAGGCACTGGAATCGCAACGGATCCCCGCGCCGCTGCATGTCAGCGTCGCGGACGCGCAGCGCTTCTATGCCATCGGCCAGATGGGACTGGCATGGCGGCTGGGCCTGGATCCGGAGCAGGTCCGCGTGGCGCCGGCATGCCCGCCCACCGGCACGTGCCTGGTCATCGGGGCCGATGGGCGGACGCGCTGGCGACACGCGGCGGAGTGAGGTACCGCACGCGCATCCCTCACGCAATCGCGGCCGCGCGCCTCCGTACCACGCGCGTGCGCGGCCAGAGGTCGTGCCAGCCCCGCGGATCGTCATCGTCCGCCAGCAGGACCGAGAAGGCTTCGAACGGCACCACGCGACTCGCGCTGCGCAGCAGTGCCTGGCCGAACCGGACCCGGCGCCCTGCCTCGTCGACCACGCGCGTACCGGTCACGAGCTTGCCGATCGTGGTTCCCGTGATCCCTTCCATCAGCGTGTAGTAGAGGATGATCGCAACGTAACCGATCAGCTGTTCCTGCCACCACGTCAGCCGCCCGGCCCACGCCAGCACCGCGTCGCCGCCGATCATCCCCGCGACCAGCAGGGCCAGGAAGATGAGCCCGATCACGATGACGCGATCGATCATCCAGTGGACGAAGCGGCGGCCCTTCGTGGCCGGCACGTGCGGCACGCCGTCGCCTCCGGGATCGGCGACGGCGCTTCGCGGGCTCTCGTAGGGATTGCCGCCCTCCACGGGCTCAATCGCGCAGGGTCGCGTTCAAGGTGTACGTGCCGTGCACCAGTGCTTCCGCCAGCACATGGCCCTGCATCGCACGCTCCACGTCGCCGGCGGTGAAGCGGGCCGGCAGGTCGAGCGCGGCGACATCCAGTGCGAACAGGCGGAAAAAGTAACGGTGAACGCGTGCATCGTTGAACGGCGGGTAGGGACCGTCGTAGCCGTGGTAGTCGCCTCCCATCTGAGCATCGCCGGCAAACCAGCCGGTGTAGTCGTTCAATCCCTGGCGTGCGCCGGCCGGTCCGGCGGGCTGCTGCTTGCCCCGGGCAGTGACGCCGTCGCTGCAGCTGCCGGCCGCGATCTCGCGCACGCCGTGCGGGATGTCCGCCATCGCCCAGTGGATGAAGTGCGCGCGCGGCTGCTCCACCGGGATCTGCAGGTCGTCGCGACCCACGGTGTCCGGCACGGTCGGTGCATCGGGGTCGATGCAGAGCAGGGCGAAGGACTTCGTCCGGTCCGGCACGTCGGTCCACGCCAGGTGCGGATTGCGGTTGGCGGCGAACCCGTCGGGCTGGCCCATCGCGAACTCGGCCGGGATGGGCTTCATGTTCTCGAAACTGTCGCTCCACAGACGCATGGGTGGCTCCTCGAAAAAAGGGGAAGACCAGGCGCCGGAGGGGCGCCGTCGCAGTCCGGATGGCGCGCCCGGCCAACGCCCGGCAAGGACCCGATTGTAACGGGCGGGACCGCTCAGGCCGTGGTGGCGGCCAGGCGCTCGGCGACCCAGCGCTCGGCGTAGCCATCGCCGGCGACGTTCTCGATGAAGGCGCAATGCCCGCCCCATGGCGCGATCTCCAGCGTGGCCTGGGGCGGCAACGCCCAGTCGCGGAAGGTGTCGAACGGGATCACCGGGTCGTCCTCGGCCATCAGGATGTGCGCCGGCACCTCGAGGCCGGCAAGCCGATCCCCCGAGATCGCATAGCCGTCGAAGTAGGCGTCCAGCGTGCCGAAACCGGTGTGGCGCTGCACCAGCCAATCGGTCAGCGCGCGGATGTCGAGCGCCAGCACGGTGTCGTCGAAATCGTGCCGCTGCGGGAACAGGTGGCGCTTGCGCTCCAGCGAACGGCGCCACTTGCGGGCGAAATACCAGTCGTACAGCGGCATGCCGCGCTCGATGCGGTCCATCGTGGTGGCCGGATCCAGCAGCGGGCAGACCGCCGCCACGTGCGCCAGCGCCAGCCCGGCCTGCGGCGCGCGCAGTGCCAGCCGCAGTGCGAAATTGCCGCCAAGCGAGTAGCCCGCCACCCGCATCGGCCGGCCGTTGGCGAAACGTCGCGCTATGTCGAGCGCAGCGTGCACCACTTCGTCCAGGCGGTTGGAGTGGAACAGGTCTTCGTTGAGATGGTGGGTGTCGCCGTGGTCGCGGAAGTTCAACCGGAACACGTCGAAGCCGCGTGCCAGCAGCTGCGCGGCGGTCAGCCGCATGTAGTTGGAGTCGGCGCTGCCTTCCCAGCCATGCAGCAGCAGCACCAGTCCTTGCGACTCGCGTCCGGCCACCTGGCTGTGGAAGCCCTGCAGGCGCACGCCATCGCCACCATCCACGATGTATTCCAGCGTTACCGCGCCGCTGCCCGCCAGCGCCCGCAGCGCACGGCGGCGGCGCAGCGCGCTGGATCCCAGCACCGATTGCAGGTGCGGGTTGCGCAGCCAGCGCGGCGGTCGGAAGTCGGCGGCAGTGATCATGGGGTCATCGCGGCAACGTGGGCACGAGGGTGGCACCGGTGGGCCGAGTATTCCCTCGAATACGTCGCAAGCCCGTCATGGCGGCCGCTCAGGCGTCCGCCATCGCCCGCACGATCCGCTCGCGCGAGAGGTCGGCGATGCRCCGGCGACCCTCGACGTCGGCGACCCGGATCGGTTCCAGGAAGCAGATATCGGCCGTGCGCGCCGGCTCGCCCAGCAGGCGGACGAAGTTGGCGAAGAAGCTTTCCCTGGGTCCGAACGCCACCACCGGCTGGGCGCTGCCGCGTGCGCCGTAGCGCAGTGCGACCGGCTGCACCGGCACGCCGGCCTCGACCGCCGCCAGGAAGATGCGCGCATGGAACGGCCCGATCTCGTGGCCGTCGCGCGTGCGTCCTTCCGGGAACACCCCGACCGAACGCCCCTCGCGCAGGCGCCGCATCATGGCCTGCAGCACGCCGCCCAGCGATTCCTGGCTGCCGCGCTGGTGGAAGATGGTCTGTCCCTGGGCTGCCAGCCACCCCACGACCGGCCAGCCGCGGATCTCCTGCTTGGCCACGAAACCCATCATGCGCTGGCTGTGCAGTGCCTCGATGTCGATCCAGCTGACGTGGTTGGCCACGAACATCGTCGGGCCCGGCAACGGCGCGCCGACCCGCCGCAGGCGGAAACCGAAGATGCGCATCAGTCCACTGGACCACCAGCGCACCGCGACGTCGCCCGCGGTTTCGTCGCCCACGCGTATCCACACCAGCAGCGGCGACAGGCACAGCAGGGTGATCGGCAGGAAGAGCAGCAGGTGGATGAGCAGCAACGGCACGCGGTACGCGTAACGGAAGGCCCGTGCCACGCCGCTGCCGCCAGCAACATGAACAGGGGGCGGCGTCATGCGTTCACGATAGCAGGAGTGAGGGTGGGAGGGGCAGGCGTAAGGGGAGCGGAGTGGGGCGTGAGCGAAGACGAGGGCTCTGGGTGTCCGCACTCTTCTCCCTTCCCCACTAGCTCCGCGGTACGACCGCCAGCGTCAGCCGCGAGACGCAGACCAGCTTGCCGTCGTCGTTCTCGATGCGGATTTCCCACAGCTGCGTGCTGCGGCCCACGTGCAGGGCCCGCGCGGTGCCGGTGACCACACCGCTGCGCATCGCGCGCACGTGGTTGGCGTTGATCTCCAGGCCCACGACCATCTCTTTCGTCGTATCCACGCACAGGTTGCCGGCCACGCTGCCCAGCGTCTCGGCCAGCGCCACCGATGCGCCCCCGTGCAGGATGCCGTAGGGCTGCACAGTGCGCGCATCCACCGGCATGGTGCCGCGCAACCAGTCCTCACCCGCTTCGGTCATCACGATGCCGAGGTTCGACACCAGCGTATTGGCCGCATGCGCGTTGACGGCGGCGAGATCGACGGGGGCACGGAAAGCCATGGCGTTTCTCTTGAAGAGCGAGTGGAGAGGAGCGGGGCGCAGAGGCGTAAGAGGGTGAAGGGTAAGGGGTGCGCTCACTCCTCGCTCCTCTCCGCTCACTCCGCCCTTACAGAATAGGTACCAGCCCAGCGCCGAATGCGGTGAGCACGCGGGTGTACAGCCATTTCGGCCCGACGTTGACCTCGGGGAAGTCGCCGACCGCCACGTAGCAGCGATGGAAAGCGGGGTCTTTCGGGCTGACCGGCAGCGGGCAGTCGGGACCGGGCTGGAATTCGTAGCTGGTGGCGTAGCGCCATGGCCAGAGATCGAAGATCGGCAGGGCTTCGGACACCTTGCCCAGGCTGTAATCCAGCCCGGAGAACACCGGCGGCTTGGCGCGCGGCGCGATCGTCCAGGCGTTCTCCGGCGACATGTCGCGGCGGATGCTGTCGGCCAGCGCGCGTGCGAACGCGGGATCGTCGATCACCACCGCCGCCTCGGTGTTGTAGTTCTCCGACCGCGGGTCGAAGTTGTGCGTGCCGATCACCGCCGTTTCGCCGTCGATCACCATCGACTTCGCATGCAGTCCCATGCGCACGCCGGCGCGCTTCAGCGGCAGCGGCTCAGATCCGGCGCCGCTGCTCAGGAACGACGGACGCGATTCGGTGCGCTGGAGGCGGCGCGTGGTCTCACCGGACGCCGCGTTCGACGAGGACCCACCCGAAGGACCGAGGGAACCCGACGGTCCGCGCAGGCGACCCGTGCCGCTGCCGCTGCCGCCGCCTTGCGCATCGGGCGAGGCGACGGGCGGGCCTTCCGGCATCAAGGCCGCATAGTCCACCGGCGCGTCCTCGGGGAACGGCTTGTATTCGTGGATGCGGAACCCGAACTCGCGCAGGTAGCGGCGCTTGTACTTGAACGACATCGAATAGACGATCGGGTTGTCGGTCGCGGCCRGGCTGTTGGTCGACACGGTCACCTGCGGCGGCGGTTCGCGCTGGCGCATGTCGCGGAACATCACCTGTGCCTGCTTCGACATGACCAGGTAAGGCGTCTGCAGCAGCACTTCCGACTTCGCGCCTCGGATCAGCGCTTCGAGTTCCGGCGCGGCGGGCGCGTCGTCGTCGCGTCGCTCGCGACGGTGCTTCTGCGGCAGGTCGGCGATGTAGCGCACTGCGCCGACGGCGAACGCAGGGTCGACGAAGCGCGCCTGCACCACCGCCGGGTCGCTCGCCTGCTCGACCGCTTCCTGCACGCGCGCCGGCCGCAGGTAGCGCGGCACCGGCATGGCCGGCACGCCATCGCGCAGCAGCCTGCGCCCCACGTCGTTGAGCCGCTCGGCCGGCACGCTCCGCCGCGCGTCCCAGAAGGCCTGGAAGTTCGCCGCCATGGCCGAGGCCTCAGGTCCGGCGACCAGCACGTCGCGGTCGCGGAAGTTGTACTCCGCATCCCAGTCGAAATAGTCGTCCTGGTAGTTGCGTCCACCGCTGATGCCGATGCGGTCGTCCACCAGCAGCAGCTTGGTGTGCATGCGCTGGTTGAAGCGGCGGAAACAGCACAGCACGCTGCCGGCATAATCCAGATAGTTCAGCTTGGCCTTGCCGAAGCTGGGGTTGTAGATGCGGATGGAAAAATTCTGGTGCGCGCCGGACAGCGCCGCCAGGATCTCCAGGTCGGCGATGGCCGACAGCTGGTCGATCAGCACGCGCACCTTCACGCCACGGCGCGCCGCCGCGAGCAGCTCGTCCAGCACCAGCCGCGCGCTGTCGTCCTTGTCGAAGATGTAGGTCTGCAGGTCGATGCGCGCGCGCGCGCTGCGGATCAGGTTCAGGCGCGCCAGCAGCGCATCCGAACCTTTGTCCAGGATCACCGCGTAATGCCGGGGCGCGGCCGGCGTGGACGCAGCCGATGCCTGGCCGGCCAGGTCGTACAGCGGCGACGGCAACGCACAGGCGTCGGCCTGTGCGCACTCGACGACCGGGGACCGGGCGGCGGCGGCGATGCCGGCCGCGCGGTCGCGCTGGCGGTCGGACAGGCTGGCGCAGGCCGTGCCCAGCAGCGCAAGGCTGAGCACCGCGCAGCGCACGGCGAGCGTGGAGAAACGGGAGGTCACTGCGTCTTTCCGCCCCGGATGCGGGCACGCAGCACGAATACCACGCGGTCGCTGACCGCCAGCATCCAGTCGTCCATGTCGTAGTCGCTGCGGCGCACCGCACCGGTGGCGACGACGTCGCAGTCCACGGCGGGGCGGGCGCAGGTGCCGGGGGCCACCGTCAGGCTGCGGGGCCGGCTGATGCCCTTGATGCTCAGGTCGCCTTCCAGCGTGCCGCCGTCGTAGAGCAGCATGGGGTCGTAGGGCTTGGAGGTGAACGTGACCACCGGGTAGCGGTCGGCGTCGAAGAACTTCTCGCTGCGTGCCCATTCGGCATAGCGGGCGTGGTCGACGATCTCGACCTCGCGCGTGTACATCCGCAGGCGCACCTGCTGGCGCCCGTCGGGCAGGTGCTCGACCGATCCCTCGTAGCGGGGGAACACGCCGTCCAGCACCTGGCCCCAGCGCGTGCGCAGTTCGAACCCCAGGCGCGTGTGCCCGGGGTCGAAATCGTTCCTGCCCTGCGCCCAGGCGGGTGCTGCGCACAGCAGGGCCAGGCACAGCACGACCAGCCAGGCGGCCAGTGGCAGTTCCGGCTTCATGGCCACCAGAACGCGGAGAGCTGTGCCACTCCCGGCTCGATGGCGGCGTCCACCGGCAGGGTCAGCACCACGACGCCCGCCGGCGGCATGCCGCGGTACTCGCTGGTCACGCCGGAATACATCAGCGCCGCCAGCTGCTCGAAGCCGGGGTTGTGCCCCACCATCAGCAGGCGTTCGGCCTCGCGGTGCTGGTCGGCCAGGTCGGCCAGCGTGCCGGGAGTGGCTTCATAGATGCGCTCCTCCAGCCGCTGCTCCACGTAGCCGATCGCATCCAGCACCGCTTCCAGCGTCTCCCGGGCCCGGCGCGCGGGGGAACACAGCACGCGATCAGGCACCAGGCCCTGCTCCTTCAACCAGCGTGCGACGGCCTCGGCCTCGGCCAGGCCCTGCGGCGACAGGGGACGGTCCAGGTCGGACTGCCCGGGGGTCGCCGGTTCGGCATGGGCATGGCGCAACAGGATGAGTTCACGCATGGGACGCTTGCTCCTTAGGCTTTCTTGATCCACTTCAACAACGGTTCCCAGTCGGCCTGGTGCTCGCGCACTTGGGCCGAGCGGTAGTCGAACAGGCTGCGGCCCAGGCCCGCCATCACCACGTAGGCCTGGGTGTCGCGCAGCTGGGTGATGACCGGGTAGGGCCAGGTCTTCAGCATCTCCACCGCCTGCTGCGATGCGTTCGTCCACGGCTTGCTTCGGTTGACCACCAGGCCGACCGGCAGTTTGCGCTTGTGCACGCGTGGCACCTTGGCCATGGTGTTCAGGAAGCCGACGGTGGCCTCGATGTCCAGCGCCGACGGCAGCACCGGCACGACGACGGCGTCGGCCTGCTCGAGAAAGCTTTCGAGATCGTCGGCCATCGCGCCGGCCGGCGCATCGATCACCACGCGCTCGGCGTCCTCCGGCAGCCACGCCTTCCAGGCA
>NZ_JBGFFG010000033.1:0-15413 GCF_056175765.1 Pseudoxanthomonas sp. LjRoot204_2
GTGCTGGTGCTGACCGACCTGTACGGGGCCAGCCCCAGCAACCTGGCGGGCAAGCTCGCCCGTCTGGGCACCCCGGTGCGCCGTGTGTCGGCGCTCAGCCTGCCGATGCTGCTGCGGGTGATGAACTATTCGGAACAGGGATTGGACGAACTGCCGGCCACGGCCGCGGCCGGCGCACGCAATGGAGTCATTCACGACGATGCTTGAACAAGAACTCACCATTTCCAACCGCCTCGGCCTGCATGCGCGCGCGACCGCCAAGCTGGTGCAGACGCTGTCCGGCTTCCGCTGCAACGCGACGCTGGCGGCCAAGGGCCGGGAGGTGAACGCGAAGAGCATCATGGGCGTCATGCTGCTCGCCGCCGGCCAGGGCACGCCGGTCACCGTGCGCATCGAGGGCGAGGACGAGGCCGCCGCGATGCGGGAAGTCGTCTCGCTGTTCGAGCGACGATTCGACGAGGAAGGCTGACCCGATGAGGGCGCTGCTGCCGGGCCATGGGGCATCGCGCGGCAGCGCGCTGGGACGTGCGCGTGTCCGCTTGCCGCATGTCCTGGATGTCGCCGAGCAGCAGATCCGTGCGGACCAGGTCGACGACGAGGTGGCCCGCCTCCATGAGGCCGTCGACGCCACCCGCCGCGAAATGCACAGCCTGCGCACACGCCTGCATGGCGCGCTGGCGAAGGAGGTCGGCGAGTTCCTCGACCTGCATGCACTGCTGCTGGACGACCCGGAACTGCTGCATGGCCTGGACGAACTGATCCGCACCGGACGCTATTCGGCCGACTATGCGCTCCGCCTGCAGCGCGACCGGCTCGCCGCCGTGTTCGACGGCATGGACGACGCCTACCTCAAGAGCCGCATGGACGACCTCGACCATGTGATCGGCCGCATCCATGCGCACCTGCACCAACGCGCGGCCGATGCCCCCGGCGTGGCCGGCGAGATCCTGGTCAGCGACAACGTGGCGCCGTCGGAACTGGCGGAGTTGCAGCAGCAGGGCGTCGTCGCCGTCATCACGGCCGCCGGCAGCACGCTGTCGCACAGCGCCATCCTCGCGCGCAGCCTGCACCTGCCGCTGGTGGTGGGCAACGCGCAGGCCCTGCAGAAGATCAACGACGGCGACGTACTGCTGGTGGATGGCGGCACCGGCGAAGTCGTGGTCAATCCCGACCCGGGCGACCTGCGCCGCTACCGCGAGCGCCTGCGCGATGCCGCGCGCGAGGCCCGCGAACTGGGACGCCTGCGGTCCAAGCCCAGCCGCACGCGCGACGGCGCCACCATCGCACTGTGGGCCAACGCCGAGTCGATGCAGGACGTGGCGAGCGCCCACGCCCTGGGCGCGTCGGGCGTCGGCCTGTATCGCACCGAGTTCCTGTTCCTGCAGCGCCGCGAACTGCCCAGCGAGGACGAACAGTTCCAGGTCTACCGCGACCTCGTGCTGGGCATGAGCGGTCGCCCGGTGACCATCCGCACCCTCGACCTGGGTGCAGACAAGGCCGATCGGACCGGACTGGTCGTCGGCGATGAAGAGAATCCCGCCCTCGGCCTGCGCGGCGTGCGCCTGTCGCTCGCCCATGGCGGCGTCTTCGACACGCAACTGCGCGCCATCCTGCGCGCGTCGGCCTACGGACCCGTGCGCATCCTCGTGCCGATGGTGAGCAGCCGCGAGGAGATCCTCGACGTCCGCCGCCGCCTGCGCCGCGTGTCCCTTCAGCTGCGCAAGCAGGGGCATGAGATGGCCGGGCAGGTCGAACTCGGCGCGATGATCGAAGTGCCCGCCGCCGCGATCGCCTTCCATTGTTTCGTAGACGTGGTCGACTTCGTCTCGATCGGTACCAACGACCTGGTGCAGTACCTGCTGGCGGCCGATCGCAACAACGAGGCCCTGGGCGAACTCTATTCCCCCCTGCACCCCGGCGTGCTGCGCCTGCTCCGGCACGTCATCGGCATCGGTGCCGAACACAAGGTCCCGGTGGCCATGTGCGGCGAGATTGCCGGCGACGCCGCCCTCGCGCCGATGCTGCTCGCGCTGGGACTGCGGGAGTTCAGCCTGCATCCGGCGACGTTGCTGGAACTGCGCAAGACGATCCGCGACAGCGACCTGACGGATTTGCAGGCACGCGCGCCCAAGCTGCTGCAGGCGCGGGACCGTGCCGGGATCGAGCGCTGGCTCAAGGCTGCCACCGCAACCTGATCCTTGCATTGTGGGAGCGACGTCAGTCGCGATCGACCACCGCAGGTGCCTCATCGCGACTGACGTCGCTCCCAACCCCACGCTTCGTTTCGGCCGATCCTGCAGGGTGTCCATAAATCGCAGGCCGGGCGATAATGGCGCGATGAACGCCTGATGCCCCGGTCGCATCCGCCTGACGGATYGGCCCCATTCCGGAGTACCGAATGGTCGAGACCATCCGCCACGACAAGACCGCACGCCAGTTGCGCCTGCTCTCCGACGCGCTGGACAGCGGTCGGCTGGGGCCCGTGCGTCGGTTGGTCAACACCTTGTCGCCCGCGGAGATCGGCAACCTGCTGGAATCGCTGCCGCCGGGCAAGCGCGAAGTCGTCTGGGGCCTGGTCGATCCGGAAGACGACGGCGAGGTGCTGGTGCACGTCGGCGACGAGGTGCGCGAAAGCCTGCTGGCGGACATGGACACCGACGAGATCGTCGCCGCGGTCGAGGACCTCGACATCGACGACCTCGCGGACCTGGTCGAGGACCTGCCCGACACCGTCATCGACGAAGTCCTCAAGTCGATGGACCGCGAGAACCGCGAGCGCCTGGAGCAGGTGCTGTCGTACGCGGAGGACACGGCCGGCCGCCTGATGAACCCGGACGTGGTCACCGTGCGCGCCGACGTCAACGTCGACGTGGTGCTGCGCTACCTGCGCCTGCGCGGCGAACTGCCCGACCACACCGACCACCTGTACGTGGTCAGCCGTCGCCACCAGTACCTCGGCCGCGTGCCGTTGGCCGCGCTGGTCACCCACGAGGACACAACGCCCATCAACCGGCTGATCGACGACGAGCAGCCGGCCATCGACGTGGGCGAGAGCGCGCAGGAAGTGGCGCGCCAGTTCTCCGACCATGACTGGGTGTCGGCGCCGGTCGTGGACGACAACAACATCCTGCTCGGCCGCATCACCATCGACGACGTGGTCGACATCATCCGTGAGCAGGCCGAGCACCAGGCGCTGGGCGCCGCCGGCCTGGACGAGGACGAGGACCTGTTCTCGCCGGTCACGCGTGCCGTGCGTGGTCGCGTGGTATGGCTGGGCATCAATCTGTTCACCGCGTTCATGGCGGCGACGGTCATCAAGGAGTTCGATGCCACGCTGGAGAAGATCGTCGCGCTTGCCGTGTTGATGCCCATCGTCGCCGGCATCGGCGGCAACGCGGCGGTGCAGGTGCTGACGCTGATGGTGCGAGGCCTGGCGCTGGGCCAGGTGGGCGCGAGCAACGCGCGGATCCTGTGGTGGAAGGAACTGCGCGTGGCGCTGATCAACGGCGTGCTGATCGGTGGCATCGTCGGTGTGATCGCCTTCCTGTGGTTCCGCAGCCCGATGCTGTCGCTGGTGATCGCGATGGCGCTGGTGCTGAACTTCTGCGCCGCCGCCACCGCCGGCGTACTGCTGCCGCTATTGCTCAAGCGGATGAACATCGACCCCGCCGTCGCCGGCACCGTCGTCGTCACCGCCGTGACCGACGTCATGGGCTTCTTCTGTTTCCTCGGCCTGGCGACGCTGATCCTGCTGCACTGAGGCCTGCGCATGGAGCGACTCGGCAAGGTCAGCGAATGGAACGACGACCGCGGCTTCGGTTTCCTCGCCCCGCTCGATGGCGAGCCCGCGCTCGTGTTCTTCCACGTCCGCGACTACCGGCTCGACGGTCGTCGTCCCGAAGTCGGTGAGCTGGTGAAATTCACCGCGCAGCGCCAGCCCGACGGCAAGTGGCGCGCACGGGCGGTACGGCGGACGGTGCCCGTCGCGCGCCATGCCAAGCCCGCCGCACGCGCCGCCGCTGCGCCCCGCCCCGCGTCCCCCCTCGCCGGTGCGACGGCGGTGGTGCTGTACGCGCTCTTCATCGGTTGGGCGATCCGCGGCAACCGGCTTCCGGTCGAAGCGATATTCGTGGCGCTCGCCGTGTCGGCCATCACCTTCGTCGTCTACGCGCTCGACAAGCATGCCGCGCAGACTGGCCGGTGGCGCACGCCGGAGTCCACGCTGCACCTGCTCGAACTCGCCGGCGGCTGGCCCGGCGCATGGATCGCGCAGCAGTGGCTGCGGCACAAGTCGCGCAAGCCCGGGTATCGCGTCGTCTTCTGGACGATGGTGGTGCTGCACGTGGTTGCGCTGGTCGCGTGGTGCTGGACGCGGGCGTGATCCCGATCCCACGGTCTGCCCTGGCGTGGCATCGCTGACCCGGCCATCCGGGCGGAGTTTCCACGGGACACTTTCCTACCGACTGATGCGGGTTGCCCCGATGCCCATGCGCGGGCGACGCGCGCGATGCTGGCGCATCATCCGTTCCGGTCACCGCCGCCATGCGCCTGCTCCTGACCCTCCTGCTTTGCGTACTGGCCTGGCCGGTCCTGTCGGCATCCCCCGAGCCGATGCTGGCGACGGCCTACCGCGATGGCGTGCCGGTCGATGCCTTCCTCGTCAGCGAGAAACTCGACGGCGTGCRGGCGCGCTGGGACGGACGCGCACTCTGGACGCGGGGCGGCTCGCGCATCGCGGCCCCAGCGGCGTTCACCCGGGGCTGGCCCGGCGAGCCCATGGACGGGGAACTGTGGATCGCACGTGGCCGCTTCGACTACATCAGCGCCCTCGTCCGCCGCGCGGCCACCAACCCGCAGGCGTGGCGCGATGTCCGTTTCATGGTATTCGACCTGCCCTCACAGCCGGGACCGTTCGCGGAACGCGTCGTGCGGATGCGCCGCCTGGTGTCGACGGCGCGCAGTGCGCACCTGGCAATGATCCCGCAGCACCCCATTGCCACCCGCGCCGCACTGGACGCGGAACTGGCCCGCGTTGTCGCGGCCGGCGGGGAAGGACTGATGCTGCATCGACGCGACGCGCGCTATCGTGCTGGACGCAGCGACGACCTGCTCAAGTACAAACCCCACGAGGACGCCGAGGCGCAGGTGGTCGCGCACCTGCCCGGCAAGGGAAAGTACGAGGGCATGATGGGCGCGCTGCAGGTGCGCACGCGGGACGGGCGCCTGTTCCGCCTCGGGACCGGATTCACTGATGCCCAGCGCGCCAGCCCGCCCCCGCTGGGTGCGTGGCTGACCTATCGGTACACGGGCGTGACATCGACCGGGTTGCCGCGGTTCGCCCGCTTCCTTCGGCTGCGGGACGACATGCCGCCGGCGGATCCGACGCGCTGACGAAGCGACGCGATCCGACGCCCATTCCCGCGGGTTATGCTGCGACCGTTACCCTTCGATCACGACCGTCATGCGCCTTTTCGCCACCGCCTGTATGGGCTTGCTGCTGATCCTTATGACCGCCTGTACCACCACGTCCCCGATGAACCAGACGGGCGAGTTCGTCTCGCGCGAGGTCGCGCTTGCGGGCAAGACCTACCGCTACCAGGTCTTCGTGCCGGCCGCGCGCTTCCGCAAGGCCAAGCCGCCGGTGGTGCTGTTCCTCAATGGCTCGGGCGAGCGCGGCAGCGATGGCGTGAAGCAGACCATGGCGGGATTGGGACCGTACGTGCGGCAGCATGCCGATACCTTTCCGGCGCTGGTGGTGTTCCCGCAGGCACCCGACGACACCGAGTGGACCCAATCCGCCGGCCCCATCGCATTCGCGACCCTCGATGCCGCCATGCGGGAATTCAACGGGGACCCCGACCGCGTCTCCCTGACCGGCATGTCGATGGGCGGCTACGGCACGTGGGAACTGGCGCTGCAGCAGCCGACGCGTTTTGCCGCGCTGGTGCCCGTGTGCGGCGGCATCACCGTCGACTGGGGACGTGACCGTTCCAGCATGAACGTCCACAGCGTGGCGGGCGAGGCGGACCCGTTCGCCGCCGCCGCGCAGCGCCTGAAGGACGTGCCCGTGTGGATTTTCCATGGCGGCGAGGACGACGTCGTACCGCCGTCGCAATCGCGCCGCATGGAGGCGGCACTGGACAAGGCCGGCGCACGCGATGCGCGATACACCGAGTTCCCCGATGCCAACCACAACAGCTGGGACGCGACGTACGCCCATGCCCCTTTGTGGGACTGGCTGTTCGCCCAGCGGCGCGGGCGCTGAGCCGTGGCCGAACTCGTCCCCGACTACTTCAGTGCCGGCTGGCGCGAACGTTCCCTGGCCTGCCCCTGCGACTGGGCGGGCGACAGTCGCGCCATGGCGATGGAGTTGCACGACGCCGTCACCGACTATGCCTGCCCGCAGTGCGGCAACCTGCTGCTGATCGTCTCGCACCCCAGTCTCGAGCAGGTCCGCGCCGCCGCCGCGGAGGGCAACGAAGAAGCCAGGACCCACCTCGGCATCATCGAAGAAGCCCACGCCCGGCTGTCCCCGGCCAGCAACTGACGCCCGCGCCGGCGTCACGCTTTCGGCCACCTCCCGTCCGACACGTCCTGCCTGCCCTCAACCTGCGCCCGCCGCGGCCGATAACCCGGCATCCCCTGGTGGTCATCGGGCATCTGCCCCTGGCCGTGCGAGCGACTTGAATGGCTGACGTGGCCGACGAAAATTCGGGTATCGCGGGCGGTTTCCGCCGGCTCTGGTCGCGTCGCCGCGAGGCGGGCGCACCCGCCTCGCGCGAGTTGGCCACGACAACAACGGCCAGACCGCGGAACGCCATCAGCAGCGCGCAGCTGCAGGCGCTGTTCGCCCACGCGGAAGAACCCGGCGCCCTGCTGTCCGCGTTCGCCGACGGCGTCGCCGGCCTACCGGGTGAACTGCACGGCATGGGCGAGCGGCTGCAATCCGCGCAGGCCGACAAGGACTGGCCGCGCTATGGCCGCGCGCTTCGCCAACTCATCGACAAGTACATCCGCACGATCCAGGACGAACCGCTCGCCGGCGAGGCCGAACAGCTGCGCGACCTGCTGTACCAGCTACTGGTCGGCGGCGTGGAGCAGTTGCTGCGCGACGACGGCGCCCTCTTGCCGCAGGCGCATGCGCTGGCGGACCGCGTGCGCCAGTGGCAGGCCAACCAGCCGCTGGGCGAGCTCGGCGCGGACCTCCGCGACCTCTGCCAGCAGGTGAGCCAGCGGTCGCACGAGGTGGACGACGCGCAGGAGCTGATGCGCAGCCTGTTCGACCTGCTGCTGGAGAACGTCGGCGAGCTGATCGAAGACGGCAGCTGGCTGCAGGACCAGATCGGTGCGGTACGCCAGTTGCTCGCGGGCCCGCTCGACCGAACCGCGCTGGAGCAGACGCGCGCCGGGCTGCGCGAGGTGATCTACAAGCAAGGCCTGCTCAAGCAGGGGCTGGCCGAATCGAAGGCGTCGATGAAGGAGATGATGGTCACCTTCGTCGAACGCCTGGACGGCATGGCCAGCAGCACCGGCGAGTACCATGACCGCATCAGCTTCCACGCGCAGGCCGTGCGCGAGAGCCGCAGCATCGCCGAACTGGGCAAGCGGATGGAGGACATCCTGGAGGACACCGCGCAGGTGCAGGCGCAGGCCCTGCGCGCGCGCGACAGCCTGATGGAAGCGCGACGCGAAGTGGAAGACGCCGAGCGGCGCGTGATGGACCTCGAGCAGGAACTGCAGTCCGTGTCCGAACTGGTGCGCGTCGACCAGCTCACCGATGCGCTGAACCGGCGCGGCTTCGACGAGCTGTTCAAGCGCGAGTCCGTGCGGGCCCTGCGCAGCGGCCAGACGCTGACGCTGGCGATGCTGGACCTGGACGACTTCCGCCACATCAACGCCGCGCACGGACACCTGGGGGGCGATGCGGCGCTGTGCCATGTCGTGACGCTCGCGCGTGCCACCCTGCGCGCCACGGATGCCGTCGCCCGCTTCGGCGGCGAGGAGTTCGTGCTGCTGCTGCCGGAGACCAGCTTCCTCGAAGCGATGGGAACGCTGGAGCGCCTGCGCGACCGGCTCGCGCACAAGCCGCTGGTGTACGAAGGCCGCGGCATCCTGGCGACCTTCAGCGCGGGCGTCGCGCGCTGGGTGCCGGGGGAATCGCAGGACGATCTGCTGGCACGCGCGGACCGCGCCATGTACCAAGCCAAGCAGGCCGGCAAGAACCGGGTGGTCGCGGCGCCGGAGTGAGTGCGGCGCGCGAAGGCCGGCTGGCAAGCATGGATCGACGCCCTGCGACCCCGCCATCGTCATTACGGCGAACGCAGGGATGACGGCAGCGTCCGGGTTGCACGTGCGGAAATTCGCGGCCGTATCGCGAATCGCAACGGCAGACCGCTGGAACTCACCCCAGCAGCGTCTCCAGCACCGCCATGCGGATGGCGACTCCGTTGCTCACCTGCCGCAGGACCAGCGACTGCGGCCCATCGGCGACCTCGTCGGTGATCTCGACGCCACGGTTGATCGGGCCGGGATGCAGCACCACCGCATCCCTGGCGGCCAGCGCCAGCCGCGTCGCGGTCAGGCCGTAATCGCGGTGGTAGTCCTCCAGCGACGACACCAGCCCCTCTTCCATGCGTTCGCGCTGCAGGCGCAGCATCATCACCACGTCGACGCCCTCGAGCATCTCGCCGAAATCCTGCCCCACGTCGCACCCCGACAGCGTGCCGTCGTCCGGCAACAGGGACGCCGGGCCGCACACGCGGATCCGGCCCGCGCCCAGCGTACGCAGCGCATGCAGGTCCGAGCGCGCCACGCGCGAATGCTTTACGTCGCCCACCATCAGCACGTTCAGGCGGGAGAAATCCGCACCCTTCGCCTGGCGGATCGTCAGCATGTCCAGCAATCCCTGGGTGGGATGGGCGCTGCGGCCATCGCCCGCATTGATGAGCGCGGTGCCCTCGCCGGCTTCGGCCGCCAAGGCCTCGACCGCACCGTCCTCGGCATGGCGCACGACGAACCCGCGCACGCCCATGGCTTCCAGGTTGCGCAGCGTGTCGCGCGCCGTCTCGCCCTTCCGGGTCGACGAGGTCGAGGCGTCCACGTTCAGCACGTCCGCGCCCAGCCGCTGCGCGGCGATATGGAACGAACTGCGGGTGCGAGTGGACGGCTCGAAGAACAGCGTGCAGAGGGTGGTGCCGTCCAGCGCCTGCCGCCGCGGCGTGCGGCCCAGCGCCGCGTCGCGGATCTGGCCCGCGCGGTCCATCAGGCGGCACAGGGTGTCGCGCGGCAAGCCGTCGAGGGTCAGCAGGTGGCGCAGGCGTCCATCGGAATCGAGTTGTGGGGTCATGGTGTGGAGTGGGCGAAGAGTCAGGTCAGTTGGGTCGCGTCATGGGGCGCGGCCAGCCAGCGCTCGATGATGACCGCAGCGGCGACGGCGTCGAGCGCGGCGGCATCGCGGCGGCGCTTGCGGCCTTCGGCACGATCCAGGGCAAAGCGTTCAGCGGCCTCGACGGAGCTGGTGCGTTCGTCCACCAGCACCACCGGCAGCTGGTAGCGTGCGCGCAGTTCGCGCGCGAAGGCATGGGCACGCTTGCGGATGGGCTGGTCGCCCCCGTCCAGGGTCATCGGATCGCCGACCACCAGGCCATCGGGCTTCCATTCTGCGTGCAGCTTGTCGATCGCCGGCCAGTCGGGACCATGGCCATGCACGTCGATTACCGCCAGCGCGCGGGCGCCGGTGCCGAACGCGCTTCCCACGGCCACGCCGATGCGGCGCGCGCCCACGTCGAATCCCAGTACGGTGCCATCCAGCTTCATGCCTGCTGCCTCCGTTCGATCACGCGTGAACCATCCTGCGCGGTGCGTCGTGGACACGACTCTGCGGGCGCAGGCGCCATGTCATGCGTGCCCGCTGTAGTCCGTCATGCACGTCATGTCCACGCCGATCCGTTGTCCTGCCGTTTGCCAGCGCTGCTCCAGCGGCACGCCGAACAGCAGCTCCGCATCGGCGGGCACCGTCAGCCAGCTGTTTTCGCCGAGCTCGTATTCCAGTTGGCCGGCACCCCAGCCCGCGCAGCCCAGGGCCATCACGGCGTTCGCCGGACCTTCGCCGATCGCCATCGCCTCGAGGATGTCGCGCGACGTGGTCAGGTAGAGGCCGGTCGCGACCTCCAGCGTCGATTCCCAGGCGTGCGCGCTGTCGTGCAGCACGAAACCCCGCTCCGGGTGCACGGGCCCGCCCGCCAGCACGATCTGGTCGTCCAGCCGCGGATCGTGGGATGCCAGGTTCATCTGCCGCAAGACGTCACCGAGGGTGTATTCGGAAGCACGATTCACGACCACGCCCATGGCGCCGTCGTCGTCGTGCTGGCAGATCAGCGTCACGCTGCGGGCGAAATTCGGGTCCGCGAGCGCCGGCAGGGCGATCAGCAACTGGTTGGCCAAGGGCGTGGCGGCGTCTTGCATGACGCCATTCTAGCCCGGCCCCGCGCACGACGCGCCGGCGAGGGCGGCCCTTGTCCGCGATACGCCCTAGAATCCCGACTTCACTTCAGGACCCGCCCCCATGTCTGGCTACTGCGACATCGCGCCCGGCCATCCCCTGCACGGCCCCTACCACGACCACGAATACGGCTTCCCGCAGCACGAGGAATCGGTGCTGTTCGAGCGCCTGCTGCTGGAGATCAACCAGGCCGGCCTGAGCTGGGAGACCATGCTGAAGAAGCGCGAGGGGTTTCGCGCGGCGTACAGCGGCTTCGAGGTCGAGAAGGTCGCCCGCTACGGCGAGAAGGATCGCGCCCGGCTGCTGGCCGATCCCGGCATCATCCGCAACCGGCTGAAGGTGGAGGCCGCCATCCACAACGCCCAGGTGATCCTGGACTTGCGCGCCACGCACGGCGGTTTCGCCGCATGGCTCGATGCGCACCATCCGCTGTCGAAGGCCGAGTGGATCAAGCTGTTCAAGAAGACGTTCCGCTTCACCGGCGGCGAGATCACCAACGAGTTCCTGATGAGCCTAGGCTACCTGCCCGGCGCGCACCGGGAGGATTGCCCGGCATTCCGGCGTGCGGCAAAGCGCCACCCACCGTGGATGGCCGCGGCGGGGCATTGATCCGGCGCAACCGCCGCGTGACCCGATGGCTTTATCCTGCGGCGCAACGTCCCAACGATGTCGTCGTGACTCAATGCTTCCACCGATAGGCGAAGAACGCATCCGCCACGCCGGGCTGCGCGGGCGCGTGATCAGCGCCGAGCACGCCGCCAGCCTCATCCAGCCCGGTGAAACCGTTGCGATGAGCGGTTTCACGGGCTCGGGCTATCCCAAGGCCGTGCCGCTGGCGCTGGCGGCGCGCATCGAACGCGCGCACGCCGCCGGCGTGCCGTTCCAGATCAAGCTGATGACCGGCGCCTCCACCGCGCCGGAACTCGACGGCGCACTCGCGAAGGCCGATGCCATCGCGCTGCGCATGCCGTTCCAGAGCGACCCGGACGCGCGCAAGCGGATCAACGACGGCACCCTGGACTACATCGACATCCACCTCAGCCACGTCGCCCAGCATGTGTGGTTCGGCTTCTACGGCCCCATCGATATGGCCRTGGTGGAAGTCTCGGCGATCCGCGAAGACGGCACGCTGGTGCCGTCGACCTCGGTCGGCAACAACAAGACCTGGCTGGACCTGGCGAAGAAGGTGATCGTCGAGGTCAACGACTGGCAGCCGGCCGGCCTGGAGGGCATGCACGACATCTACTACGGCACCGCCCTGCCGCCGCACCGCAAGCCGATCCCGCTGGAACACGTGCAGGACCGCATCGGCGATACCGCGCTGCATTGCGACCCGGACAAGATCGTCGCCGTCGTGCGCACGCACGGCCCCGACCGCAACAGCCCTTTCAGTCCGATCGACGCGACCAGCGAGCGCATCGCTGCGCACCTGATCGCGTTCCTCAAGCACGAAGTCGCGCAGGGCCGCCTGCCGGCGAACCTGCTGCCGCTGCAGTCGGGCGTGGGCAACATTCCCAACGCCGTGCTGGCGGGGCTGGCGAAGAGCGGTTTCCGCGGGCTCACGGCGTTCACCGAGGTCATCCAGGACGGCATGCTCGACCTGCTGCGCGATGGCGTGCTCGATGTCGCCTCGTGCACCGGCTTCGCGCTGAGCCCGGAGGCGAACGAGGTGTTCAAGCGCGATATCGCCTTCTACCGCGAGCGCATCATCCTGCGCACGCAGGAGATGTCGAACCACCCGGAACTGGTCCGCCGGCTCGGCTGCATCGGCATGAACGGCATGATCGAGGGCGACCTCTACGGCAACGTCAATTCCACCCACGTGATGGGCAGCCGCATCCAGAACGGCATCGGCGGCTCGGGCGACTTCGCCCGCAACGGTTTCATGTCGGTGTTCCTCAGCCCCAGCACTGCGAAAGGCGGCAGCATCTCCGCGCTGGTGCCGATGGTCAGCCACGTGGACCACACCGAACACGACGTCTCGGTGATCGTCACCGAACAGGGCCTAGCCGACCTGCGCGGCCTCACCCCCAAGCAGCGCGCCCGCACGCTGATCGCGAACTGCGCCCATCCCGACTATCGCGATGCACTGCAGGACTACTTCGACCGCGCCCTGCACCACAGCTACGGCAAGCACACCCCGCACCTGCTGCCCGAGGCGCTGTCATGGCACCAGCGGTGGTTGGAGACGGGGAGCATGAAGGAATAGGCGCCTTCACGCGTTCGCCACTCCGCGAGGTTGGGGTGAACGAAATCGCCCCAACGTACGTCATCCGCGGCGGCTATGTCAGGGTTCGCAAGATCACCCCAACCGATAGCCCTGCCGCTTCGTCAGGCCTCGCCAGCAGTGGCATCCGAAATCTCAAGAAACCATCGACGCCTTTCACTCGGCTGATCCAGCCTGTCGTAGTCCCGCGTGAAAGCATCCAGCAGCGCCGATGTAGGCGACTCATACTTCCAAAGCTTCTTCGCAAGCAGATGTTGAAGGACCTCCAGTTGGGACAGCACCTCGTCATCCCCTTCGGTTGCCAGGGCGGCGTCGGCAAAACGGCGATACAAGTCCGCCAGCATGTCGCTGCCCTCGCGGGAAGAAAGCGCTTCATAGAGGTAGCGCTGGTCCACCACAGGATCGACCGATCCCGCATGTACGCCATGCTCCGAGAGGAAGCCTTCCATCAGTTCCGACCGGCACGCGATCTCGGCCGCCAGAAGCCTGTAAACCCCGGCGAACGCTTCGACCGCTGTCATGGGTGATCCTTTCTCCTGCACGTGGACCTCTGTGTCCACGACGAGTGGGGGGCTGGATCGAGCCGTCATCGTCCCCCCCCCATCCTACCCGTTCGCCGTCAGGCGTTCTGCTCCACCAAGCGCGGCGATTTCATCACCCCCAGCACCCGCAGCGCGCGTGCCATGAACAGGCCGCTGAAGAGGCCGTAGGTGCCGGCCACCACCACGACGGCCGTCGTCGTCTCGAGGAGGCCCGGCGTCATGGCATGGACCACCGCCACGGCGTACTTGAAGAAGAAGATGCCCATCATCAGCGCGAGCGGTAGCCAGCTGCCGGGGACGGTGAACTGCTTCGTCGATGCGTCGTAGGCCACGCGGCGCGACGGTGCGCGTAGCATCGCGATGGCCACCACGGCGACCCATGCGCAGGCCCAAGCGGTCAGCGCGGTAAGGTGGGCGTCGAACGTCGACCAGACCGAGTACAGCGACCACGCCAGCATGGCGACCGGCAGCACGATCAGGCGGCCGCGCGAGACCTGGCGCGTCCTGCTCTGCAGGCAACCCAGGTAGACCAGGCCGAAGAACAGGCCGAAGACCCAGAGGGGGGTGTGGGTGAGGATCTGCATCATGGGGCGAGGGTCCGGGAGGGGCCGACACCGCGTCGGCTCATGCACATCCTCGGACCCGCCCGCCTTGCCGTGAGGTGCCGGAAGTCAACACTTTCAGGTGCCGGAGGTCGTGGGGCCTCCCCGCGGGTCCGGTCGGCTCGGCGATGAGGCTTGCCGTCACCGTCGCAGGGCTTTCCTGTGCCATGACGAGGAAAATATCGTCGATGGCGAACCTATCTGGTGCGTCGCCGTCGTTCTTAAGTGCCATGACAAGGAAAATTTCTTTCGACGTCGAAGCATGGAGGTGCCATGACGATGAAATTTTCATCGATGGCGAAGTTCTTTTGTGCCATGACGAAGAAAATCGCAACGACGCCGCTGTTCTTTCTTGTGCCATGACAATGAAAATATCTTCGGCATCGACGCTCCATGGTGCGATGACCGGGAACATTTCTCCGATGGCGCCCCTCTCTGGTGCGGCATCGAAGAAAAAAGCATCGCCATCGATGAAATTTTCATCGCTTCCGGTATTTCCGGCCTCGGCAGCCGATCAGAGTGCACAGCCGCGGCGGCTCATCGAAGCCTGGATCGTGTTCGCGCTGGAGGGGCTGTTGCGCATGGCGCGGCGAAGTTCTTCACAGGTCACGTTCTTGAGGAACTGCTGGTAACGGCCAACGAACGAGCTGTCGTGGAGGATCACGTTGAGCCGTGACGGTGCCTCGAACGCGCGCTTGTCCTGGCGGACGAAGAGATCACGCTCGCCTGCGCTCAGCGGCGCGGCCGGCAGCGAGAGCACCAGCGGCCCCGTGTCCTGCGATGGCAGCGGCGGCGCGTCGTGCGGTGCCGTCTCCGGAGGCGTCGCCGACATGCGCGGCGCGGGTCGCGGGCGTGCAGGCAGCGACGGCAGGTTCGGGCGCGAAGCCACGGTGCGTGGAACGACGGTCGGGCGCGCGATGAAGYGCAGGCGCAGGCGATCGCTGTCCTCCGCCATCCGTCCCTGCCCCGACGGGCGGGAGACCAGCAGCACAACGCCGACACATGCATGCACCAGCACGACCACGACGACGGCGACGATCCTGTCCCTGCGCATGCGTTCCATCCTGGCGGCGAGCGAGTGTGCGAATGGCTCGCCACCCTACCTGCACGACCGCCGCGCCACGCATCGCAGCGCGAACACGTTCAGAACGAAGTCAGCCCCATGTAAGGGATGGGTTAAACGCCTACAAAAAAAGGGGCGGTCGCCCGCCCCTCTCCGTGCGTCGCGTCGGGCGGAGGTCAGCGAACCTCCGCGATCTCCACGCCATCCAGGCCCTGCGCCAGTGTGCGGGCGTCGCCGCCCTGGGCCAGCTTGATGCGCAGGCGCACCTCGTTCTGCGAGTCGGCGAAGCGCAGCGCATCCTCGTAGCTGATCTCGCCGGCCTGGTACAGCTCGAACAGGGCCTGGTCGAAGGTCTTCATGCCGAGGTTGGTGGATTCCTTCATCACTTCCTTCAGCTTGTGGACCTCGCCCTCGCGGATGTAGTCCTGCACCAGCGGGGTGCCGAGCAGGATTTCCATCGCCACGCGGCGCGCCTTGC
>NZ_JBGFFG010000034.1:0-15391 GCF_056175765.1 Pseudoxanthomonas sp. LjRoot204_2
CTGCGCGGCGGGTGCGCAGTCACGACGGKAATTTTCGGACGGGGCCTCCTGCCCCGGCCGAAAACGGCGCACATCCTTGTGCGCCGCCCTGCGGGTTTTACCCGCCGTGACTGCCGGACCTAAAGGGGCCCCGAAAGCCGACACGGACAGATTCGGCGTGCATGCCTTTGACCTGGCTCTTCAGGGTCCCCATGAGGCACGGCGAGTGGGCCGGGTAAAACCCGAAGGGCGCCGCCCCGGATGGGCGGCGTTTTCGTATGGCACAGGGATGTGCCTTACGAAAATTCCCGGACCGCTCGCGGACCCGGAGCGAAGCGCAGGGCGTGCCGCCTGGGGTGTGCTTTCTTTGGTTACTTTCTTTGCACACGCAAAGAAAGTGACGCCTCGCGGCGAGCGCACCATGCTGGCTGCACCAGCAAGCTCGATACCGAGCACGACATCCGAGGGATCAACGCAACTCGAACCGATCCGCATCCAGCATCGCCGGGAACTTCTCCCGATGCGCCGCCAGCGCCGCCGCCGAGATCGTCGTCGTCACCACCCCCTCGCCAGCCGGCAACTCCACCACCGGCTGCCCCAGGAAATCGATCACCGCACTGTCGCCGCTGTACGCGTGCCCATTGCCGTCCGTACCCGCACGATTGACGGCGGCCACGTAGCACAGGTTCTCGATCGCCCGTGCCCGCAACAGCGTCTTCCACGCATACGCCCGCGGCGCTGGCCAGTTCGCGACGAACAACTGCAGATCGAAATCCAGCTGTCCCGGCCGCTCCACGTCGTACCGGTTGCGCGCGAACACCGGGAAGCGCAGGTCGTAGCAGACCAGCGGATTGATCCGCCAGCCCTTCCATTCGAGCGTCAGCCGCTCGCTGCCCGCGGCATACCGCATGTGCTCGTTGGCGTAGCGGAACAGATGACGCTTGTCGTAGTGCTGCAGATCGCCATCCGGCGTGGCGAACAGCAGGCGGTTGAATACGCCTTCCGCCGTGCGCAGCTGCACGCTGCCGGTGATCGCCGCATCGAGCGTCGCCGCCTGCTCACGGATCCACGCCACCGTGGCGCCGTCCATGCCTTCGGCCTGGTCGATGGCCTCGTTGCTGAAGCCGCTGGTGAAAGTCTCCGGCAACACCAATAGATCGGTCTGCCCGGCGAGCGGCGCGATCAACGCGCCGTAGTAGTCGCGGTTGCCCGCCGGATCGTGCCAGCGGGTCTCGCCCTGGACGAGGGAAATGCGGAGGTCCTGCATCTGTGTCTCCGTATCCGCTTACAGCGCCTTCAACCGCGCGATCGCCGCATCCAGCGTCGCCTCGTTCTTGGCGAAGCACAGTCGCGCCAGGCGCTGGCCGGTCGGCGGCGTTTCGTAGAACGGGGACAGCGGGATCGCGGTGACGCCATGCTCGACGGTCAACCACTTCACGAACTCGGCATCCGGGAGGTCGCTGACCGCCGAATAATCGACCAATTGGAAATAGCCGCCCGGCACCGGCAGCGGCACGCACTTCGTGCCCAGCAGTTGCTCGCGGAAGCGGTCGCGCTTCTCTTGGTAGAACGCGCCCAGTTGCTCGTAGTGCTCCGGTTCCTGCCGGATCATCGCGGCGAAGGCGTGCTGCGCCGGCGCGAACGTGCAGAACACGTTGTACTGGTGGACCTTGCGGAATTCCGCGCTCAGCGTCGGCGGCGCGATGGCGTAGCCGATCTTCCAGCCGGTGCAGTGGTAGGTCTTGCCGAAGCTGGAGACGACGAAGGCACGCGCGGCCAGCTCGGGATACCGCAGGATCGATTCATGGCGGCGGCCGTCGAACACGATGTGCTCATAGACCTCGTCGGAAATCAGGTAGATGCCGGTGCCTTCCAGCAGCGCCGACAGCGCGCGGATATCCGCTTCGTCGAACATCGCGCCGGACGGGTTGTGCGGGCTGTTGATGATCAGCAACCGCGTCTTCGGCGTGATGGCGGCGCGCACGCGGTTCCAGTCCACCGCAAACGTCTGCGGATCGAGCGGCACATGCACGGCACGCGCRCCGGCCAGGTCGATCGCCGGTTCGTAGCTGTCGTAGGCCGGGTCCAGCACGATGACTTCTTCGCCCGGGCGCACCACGGCGTGGATCGCGTTGAACAACGCCTCGGTGGCGCCGCTGGTCACGGTGATCTCGGTATCCGGGTTCACTTCACGGCCGTAACAGCGCAGCACCTTCTCCGCGATGGCCTGGCGCAGCGGCGCCACGCCGGTCATCGGGGCGTACTGGTTGTGGCCATCGCGCATCGCGCGGTCCAGCTCGTCAACCAGTCGCTGCGGAACGGCGAAATCCGGGAAACCCTGCCCCAGGTTGACCGCGCCGTGCTCGGCGGCGAGCTGCGACATCACGGTGAAGATAGTGGTGCCCACCTTGGGCAGCTTGGTCTGCGGCTGGGACATCCTGGGGCGGGCACTCGATGAAGGGAATGCGGAGTGTACGCGCTGGGCGTTACGCGCGATGATGCGGCCATGGCCGACCACCGCGTTCCCGCTGCCGGCGCGACCCTCGGGGATGTCCCCGAGGCGGAACGCGCACGGCTGGCCACGGCCTGGGCTGCCGCGCACTATTTYGTCACCGTGGGCCGGCAGGAATGGCTGTTCCGCACCGGCTCGACCGCGCCGGATGTCGAACGCCAGGTCATGGCGACCCGCTATCTGTTCATCACCGCGTGGAACCCGCCACCCGGCGAGGCGCCGCGCCCGGTCAACGACATCGCGCAGGAACGCCTGCACGCACGCCTGCACGCGCTGGGGTTGTCATTCCACCCGGCGCTGGGCTGCAACAATCAGGGAGGCATGGTCGAACACGGCTGCCTGGTGCTGGACGCCACGCTGGAACAGGCCGACGCCCTGGCGCGCGAGTTCGGCCAGGGCGGCACGCTGTTCTGGCACGCTGACACGCCGGTGCGACTGCGGATGATGTGGCCGCGCCCGCCGCAGGCCGACGGCGACCCGCATACCGACTGGGTGGGGTGACGGACCGCGACCGTCTGTCGCAGGCGGCCGGACCGGCCCGGCCGTTTAGAATGGGCGTTTGATCCGACAGGACACCCCGCTCCCGCCCGGGAACGCCCGATCCGATGAYCGACGCCGCTTCCCGCCACCCGCCCTTGCTGGCTGCCCGTGCCCTGGCGTTCTCGCGCAACGACGAGCCGGTGTTCGGGCCGCTGGATTTCGCCGTGGATGCGGGCGAGGCGCTGCTGGTGCAGGGCGGCAAYGGGGTCGGCAAGACCACCCTGCTGCGGGTGCTGGCCGGCCTGCTGCATGCCGATGCCGGTCAGATCGACATCGACGGGCAGCCGGCCGGGCCATCGCGCCGCGCGCATGCGATGGCCTATCTCGGCCACCTGCCCGCGCTGAAGGCCGACCTGAACACGCTGGAAAACCTCAACTTCCTCTGCGGCCTGCACGGTCGCCGTGCACGCCAGATGCCGGGCAACGCCCTGGCGATGGTCGGCCTGGCCGGCTACGAGGATGCGTTCGCACGCCAACTATCCGCAGGCCAGAAGAAGCGGCTTTCGCTTGCACGGCTGTGGCTGTCGCCGTCGCCGCTGTGGCTGCTGGACGAGCCCTACGCCAATCTCGACCTGGAGGGCATTACCCTGGTGAACCGGATGATTTCCGCGCACCTGCGCGAGGGGGGTGCCGCACTGGTCACCACGCATGGTGCCTACGCCGCTCCCCCCGTGCAAACGCGGATGCTGGTGATGGAGCGCCCGGCATGAGCGCCGCGCCCTCCCTGCTGCAGACCGCGCGCGCCCTGATCGTGCGCGACGTGCAACTGCTGTGGCGCCGCCGGGGCGATGCGATGCAGCCGGCACTGTTCGCGTTGCTGGTGGTGGTGCTGTTCGCCCTCGGCCTGGGAACCGCGCCGCTGGTGTTGTCGAAAGTGGCGCCGGCGGTGCTGTGGGTCGCCGTGCTGCTGGCCGGCCTGCTGTCGCTGGACACGCTGTTCCGCGGCGATGCCGAGGACGGTTCGCTCGAACAATGGATCCTCGCCCCCGTGCCGCTGGCCTGGCTGGTACTGGTGCGCGTATTGACCCACTGGGCCACCACCGCCCTGCCGCTGGTGCTCGCCGCGCCGCTGCTGGGCGAGATGCTGCACCTGCCGCGCAACGACCTGCCGATGCTGCTCGCCACGCTCGCGCTGGGCACGCCGCTGCTGAGCCTGCTGGGTGCGGTGGTCGCGGCGCTGACGGTCGGCATGAGGCGCTCTGGTATCCTTGTGGCCCTGCTGGCGCTGCCGCTGTACGTGCCGGTGCTGGTGTTCGGCGCGGGCGCCGTGGCCGCCAACGCGCAAGGGCTGGATGCCTCCGGCGCCCTCCTCTGGCTGGCCGCCGGCCTGCTGCTGTCGCTGTTGCTGGCGCCGCTGGCCGCCGCCGCGGCGATCCGCATCGCCCTGACCTGAAGAACGTGGCTGCATGAATCCTCTCGTCCGCTGGTTCCATCAACTCGGCTCGCCTCCCACCTTCGACCGCTTCGCCGCTCGCTGGACGCCGTGGTGCTACCTCGCCGCCATCGTGCTGCTGGGCGTGGGCCTGTGGCAGGCGCTGTTCGTGGTGCCAGCCGACTACCAGCAGGGCGACAGTTTCCGCATCCTCTACATCCACGTGCCCAGCGCATGGATGAGCATGTTCGTGTTCGGCCTGATGGCGTTCTACGCGGCCATCGCACTGATCTGGCGTATCAAGCTGTGCGAGATCCTGGCGATGGCGTGCGCGCCCACCGGTGCCGCCTTCACCGTCATCACCCTGGCTACCGGCAGCATCTGGGGCAAGCCGATGTGGGGCACGTGGTGGGACTGGGACCCCCGCCTGACCACCGAGCTGATCCTGCTGTTCCTTTACCTCGGCGTGATGGGCCTGTACGGCGCCATCGACGACCGCCGCAACGCCGCGCGCGCGGCGGGCCTGCTGGCCATCGTCGGCGTGGCGATCCTGCCGGTGATCCGCTACTCCGTGGTGTGGTGGAACTCGCTGCACCAGGGCCAGACCATCCGCGTGTTCGGCGAATCCAGCATGGACGACAGCATGATCCTGCCTCTGGTGCTGATGGTGGTCGCGACGAAGTTCTGGTTCGCCGGCTCGCTGCTGGCGCGTGCGCGCGCCGACAACCTGCGTCGCGAGGCCGGCAAGGACTGGGTTGCGAAACTCGCTGCCGCGAAGGAGGTCGCGCCGTGAGCTACCTCGAATACGTCATCGGCGCCTACGCCGTCTTCGCCGTGGTACTGGGCTGGGATTTCCTCGCCCCGCGCCTGCAGGTGCGCCGTGAACTGCGCGCCGCCCGCCAACGTGTGGCGCGCGATGCCCGCCGCGGCGCCGCCCCCGCCGACCTGGAACGCTGACAGATGAATCCCGTTCGACGCCGTCGCCTGCTGTTCGTGCTGCTCGCCGTCGTGGTGGCCGGCATCGCCACCGCGCTGATCGCGATGGCCCTGCAGCGCAACGTGGCCTACCTCTACACGCCCGCCGAAGTGCTGCGCGGTGAAGCCGGCGAATCCCGGTTCCGCCTGGGCGGCATGGTGGAGAAAGGATCGTTCAAGCGCGAACCCGGCTCGTTGGTCTCGCAGTTCGCCGTCACCGACGGCGACGCCCAGCTGACGGTGCGCTACGACAAGATCCTGCCGGATCTGTTCCGCGAGGGGCAGGCCGTGGTCGCGACCGGCTCCATGCAGGACGGCGTCTTCATCGCCACCGACGTGCTGGCCAAGCACGACGAGGCCTACATGCCCAAGGAAGTCGCCGACAAGATGGGCAAGGCGCATCAGAAGCATGATGTGCAGGCGGCGCCGGCGGGGTCGCCGAATTGATCCTCGCGCCCGCTGACAGTTTCCTTCTCCCCGCGAGCGCGGAGGAGGTGCCCGAAGGGCGCATGAGGGGCGCTTTTGGCTCTCCGCACATGCGCACGAAGCGTAGCCCGCGCACCCGGCCACTCTTTGATCGTCTGAACACCCGCAACTCCGCTCGCCCCTCACCCGCCTTCGGTACCCTCTCCCCGCTACGCAGGGCGAGGGGATGGAATACGCATGCTTCCTGAACTCGGACAAATCGCGCTGATCCTGGCGCTGCTGGTTGCGATCCTGCAGGCGGTGCTGCCGCTGGCGGGCGCGCACCGCAACAAGGCGGCGTGGATGGACGTGGCGCGCCCCGCCGCCTACGCGCAGTTGTGGCTGGTGATGCTGGCCTTCATCGCGCTGACGGTGGCATTCGTGAAGCAGGACTTCTCGGTCAAGTACGTGGCCGACAATTCCAACTCGCTGCTGCCGATGGTTTACCGCTATACCGCCGTGTGGGGCTCGCACGAAGGCTCGCTGCTGCTGTGGGCGCTGGTGCTGGCGTTGTGGACCGGTGCCGTGGCCCTGTTCTCGCGTGGCCTGCCGCCGGTGGTGATGGCGCGCGTGCTGGGGGTGATGGGCGTGGTCGCCATCGGTTTCCTCGCCTTCCTCATCTTCACCTCGAATCCCTTCGTGCGCCTGCTGCCCTCGCCGGGCGAGGGGCGCGACCTCAACCCGCTGCTGCAGGATCCGGGGATGATCATCCATCCGCCGCTGCTGTACGTGGGCTACGTGGGCTTCGTGGTGCCGTTCGCGTTCGCGATCGCCGCCCTGCTCGACGGCCACGTGGATGCGCGCTGGCTGCGCTGGACGCGGCCGTGGACGAACGTGGCCTGGGGCTTCCTGACGCTGGGCATCGCGCTGGGCAGCTGGTGGGCGTACTACGAACTGGGCTGGGGCGGCTGGTGGTTCTGGGACCCGGTCGAGAACGCCAGCTTCATGCCGTGGCTGGTCGGCGCGGCGCTGATCCATTCGCAGGCGGTCACGGAGAAGCGGGGCGCGTTCCGCGGCTGGACACTGTTGCTCGCCATCGCCGCCTTCTCGCTGTCGCTGCTGGGCACGTTCCTGGTGCGCTCGGGCGTGATCACCAGCGTGCACGCGTTCGCCGCCGATCCCACGCGCGGCGTGTTCATCCTGATCTTCCTCGGCATCGTCATCGGCAGCTCGCTGCTGCTGTACGCGCTACGCGCGCCGCAGCTGGCCGACGACGCCTCGGAGAAGTCGTACTTCGCCGCCAGCTCCCGCGAGACGTTGCTGCTGGCCAACAACCTGCTGCTGACCGCCGCCTGCGCGATGGTGCTGCTGGGCACGCTGTACCCGCTGATCGCCGATGCGCTGGATCTGGGCAAGATCTCCGTCGGCCCGCCGTACTTCAGCCTGCTGTTCATCGTGCTGATGGCGCCACTGGTGGCGCTGGTGCCGTTCGGCCCGCTCGCCAAGTGGCAACGCGAAAACCCGCGCAAACTGGCGGCGATGCTGCTGCCGTGGGCCGGCCTGGCCCTGGTGCTGGCCGCAATCGCTTACGTCATGGCGCCGCAGGGCAAGCTGAAGGTGGCCGCCGGCATCCTCGGCGCAGCGTGGGTCGGCCTAGGCACGCTGCGCTTCCTGTGGCAGCGCCTGCGCGCGAACGGCCGCGTCACGCCCGAGATGCTCGGCATGACACTCGCGCACACCGGCATCGCCGTGTTCCTGGTCGGCGCGCTGCTGGTCGAAGGCCTGAACGTGCAGCGCGAACTGGCGGTGAAGCCGGGCCAGACGGTCGAGGTCGGCCGCTGGGGTTTCCATTTCCAGGGCGTCGATGAAACCCAGGGGCCCAACTATCTGTCCGACCGCGGCCACGTGCAGGTACTGCGCGACGGCCAGCCGGTGGTATTGCTGCATCCGGAGAAGCGTGCCTACGCCAGCGGTGGCCAGGTGATGACCGAAGCCGGCATCAAGCCCGGCGTACTGGGCGATGTCTACGTCGCCATCGGCGAACCACTGGGCAACGACGCGTGGGCGCTGCGCGTGCACATCAAACCCTTCGTCCGCTGGATCTGGCTCGGCGCCGCGCTGATGGCGCTGGGCGGCTTCGTCACCGCCGCCGATCGCCGGTTCCGAAACCACAAGAAACAAGAGGCGCGTCCCGCATGAACAACGCATCCGAACTCCCGCCGTCGCCGCCGCGCTCGCGCGGTGCGCTGACGTTCGCGCTGGTCATCATCGGCCTGTTCTTCGTCGGCCTGATGGGCCTGCTGTACTACGGCGTGAAGCAGTCGGACCGCGCCGGGCGCGATGCGTTGCCCTCCCCGCTGATCGGCAAGCCGGCGCCCGCGTTCGACCTGCCGCTGCTGCACGACCCCGCCAAGCGCACCACCAACGCCGACCTCGCCGGCCAGCCCTACGTGATGAACGTGTGGGGCAGCTGGTGCCCGGAATGCCGCGTCGAGCATCCCATCCTCACCAAGTTCGCACTGACCAAGCGCGTGCGCTTCATCGGCTACAACCTCAAGGACGAACGCGAGGACGCCCTGCGCTGGCTGGACCAGTTCGGCAACCCGTACATGATGGTCGTCGCCGACCTCGAAGGCCGCACCGCGATCGACTGGGGCATCTACGGTGCGCCGGAAACCTTCCTGGTCGACGGCCAGGGCGTGATCCGCTGGAAGCATGTCGGCGCCATCGACCAGGCCATCATCGACAACCAGCTGATTCCCGCGCTGGAAAAGATCGAAGCCGGCCGATGACCGCATTCCCGACATCAAGGCTCCCTCGCAGAGCCGAGCTTGCTCGGCTGCGCGGTGCCGCAACGAAGAGCAGCCGAGCAAGCTCGGCTCTACGGTGGGTGCTCGCCCTGTGCCTGGCCGTTTGCAGTTTCACTGCCTTCGCGCAGGCCAGCGATCCCACGCCGCTGCAGTTCCGCGATGATGCCGAGGAAGTCCGCTTCCACAAGCTGACCGCCGAACTGCGCTGCGTGATGTGCCAGAACCAGTCGCTGGCCGACTCCAACGCGCAGATCGCGCACGACCTGCGCCGCGAAGTGCTGGACCTGATGCGGCAGGGCAAGGACGACGCGCAGGTGAAGCAGTTCCTGGTCGACCGCTATGGCGAGTTCGTGCTGTACAAGCCCGACGTCGCGCCCGGCACCTACATCCTCTGGTTCGGGCCGCTGCTCCTGCTGCTCGCCGGCGGTTTCTGGGTCGCCCGCATCGTCGCCCGGCGCGCGAAGCAGTCAGCGCCCGCCATCGACGACACCGACCAGGAGTGGTGATGACCCCGTTCGTGATCCTCGCCATCGTGCTGTCGCTGGGCGTGCTGCTGGCCGTGCTGTGGCCGTTGTGGCGCGATGCGCGCGGACTGGTGCTGGCCGGCGTCGCCACGCTGGGCATCGCCACGTTCGCGCTGTACCGCGTGGTCGGCACGCCGGCGGCACTGGAACCCGAAGCGGCATCCGCCGCCATGCCCGCCACGCTGGACGAGGCGGTCGCGCAACTGGAGGCCGAACTGAAGAAGCAGCCGAACGAGCCCGAAGGCTGGCGCCTGCTGGGCAAGTCCTACGCGGCCCTCCAGCGTTACGACGACGCACAGAAGGCGTTCGAGCGCGCGGTGCAGCTGTTGCCCACCGATGCCGACCTGCTGGTCGAAGCGGCGCAGGCGCGCCTGTTCAACAATGCCGACCGCAAGCTCGATGCGCAGGCGATCGCGCTGCTCGACAAGGCGCTGGCGATCAATCCCGATCACCAGCGCGCGCTGTGGTTCGTGGGACTGGCGCAGCGGCAGGAGGGCAGGCACGCGGACGCGGCCAAGACTTGGGAGCCGCTGCTGGCCAAGGTGGACCCGAACACCGCGGCCACCCTGCGCACGCAGATCAACGAAGCCCGCGCGGCAGCCGGCCTGCCCCCTCTGGCCGACGCCGCGCCCGCCGCCGGCAGCGCGCCGGCGCTGCTCACGGTGACCGTCGACCTGGCGCCTGCCCTGAAGGACAAGCTCGCTCCCGGCGACACACTGTTCGTCTTCGCCCGCCAGGTGGGTGGCCCGCCGATGCCTGTCGCGGCCCGGCGCCTGCCGGTATCCGACTTTCCGGTCACCGTGCCGCTCGGCGATGGCGACAGCCCGATGCCGACGCTGAAGCTGTCGCAGCTCCCGCAGGTGCAACTGGTCGCCCGCATCGCCAAGGGCAACGGCCCCGCCGCGCAGCCCGGCGATCTGGAAGCGACCGCCGTCACCGCCGACGTCAAGGCCGGCAACACCTACGCGCTGACCATCGACCGCGTGGTGCCGTAAGGCACAGTGTGTCGCTCCCTTCTCCCCGCCTGCGGGGAGAAGGTGCCGAAGGCGGATGAGGGGCGCTCTTTTGCGCGACACCTTCGCCTCCCTGTGTAGACGCGCGTTGACGCTGATCGCAACGTCAGCTTCCCTACTCCGTTCGCCCCTCACCCGCCCTCCGGGCACCCTCTCCCCGCTTCGCAGGGCGAGGGATGTCGATTCCGCATCGCGGGTGGCGCAGCATGCACGGCGCCTGCATGACATGGCATGACCTCTGCGCCTTGCCTACACTCCGGCGATGATCCCTCTCCCGTCTGCCRCATGAGCCGCGCACGCATCGTTTCCCGGCTTGCGCCATGGATCGCCACGCCCGCCCTGATCGGACTCCTGCTGCCACTGCAGCGCGCGTGGCTGCCGGGCCAGGGATCTCTCGGCTGGGCCTTGGACCTGTTCGCGCACTGGCAGCCGCTCTACGCCCTGGCATGGATGCTCGCCTGCGCGCTCGGCACGTTGCGCGACAGGCGCTGGCTGTTGGGTCTGCCATTGCTTGCCGTGCCGTGGTTGACAGCCAGTCCCGTCGCACCGCACGCAGACGGGCCACCGGCGCTGGTCATCGCCGTCACCAACGTCAACATCCGCCAACGCGACCCCGCTGCACTGCTCGCCTGGCTGGATCACCAGCCGGCCCACATCGTCGTGCTGACCGAGCTGTCGCCCGACTACGCGGAGGCGCTGGCGCGTCAGGGCTACGGCGGGTTCCCGCACCGGGCATTGCATCCGCTGGCATCGCCGCCGGGGCTGGGCATCCTGTCCGACCGTCCCCTGCACGACGTGCGCGTGGTGCCCGATCGTCTGGGTGCACTGAGGATGGAAGCCGGCGTGGATATCGAAGATCGACGCATCCGCTTCGTCGCCGCACATCCGAAGCCGCCGATGGCCACGCGCAAGTACCGCGCACGCGATGGCCTGCTGCGCGAACTCGCGGCATCGGCCGCACGGGAGCCGATGATAGTCGCCGGCGACCTCAATGCCACGCCCTGGTCCAGCGCCCTGCTGGGCGCGGACCTGCATCCGCTGACGCGCGCCACCGGCTGGGCGCCGACCTATCCGAGCGAAGGCAAAGGCCTGTTCGGCATCGGCATCGATCACGTGCTGGTCTCGTCCGAGTTTGCCGGCACGGGCGCGGAACGCGGCCCCGACATCGGTTCGGACCACTTGCCAGTCCGTGTCAACGTGCACTGGCAGGGCGAATAGCACCGTCCGGATCGCTACACTTGGCGGATGACCGAATTCATCCCCCCCGGCACCCGCTTCCATCCCCTGCCCTCGCCGTTCCGCATGAAGCGCGGTGGCTCGCTGCATGGTGCACGGATGGCGTACGAGACGTGGGGCACGTTGAACGAACGGCGCGACAACGCGGTGCTGATCGTCACCGGGCTGTCGCCGGATGCGCATGCGGCGCGCAATGCGGGCAACGATGCCGAGGGCTGGTGGGAAGCGATGGTGGGGCCGGGCAAGCCGATCGATACCGACCGCTGGTTCGTGGTGTGCGTGAATTCGCTCGGCAGCTGCAAGGGTTCGACGGGTCCGGCATCGGTCAATCCCGGCACCGGCACGCTGTACCGCCTCGATTTCCCCGAGCTGTCCGTGGAAGACGGCGCCCACGCGGCCTTCGACGTGGTGCGCGGGCTGGGCATCGAGCAGCTGGCCTGCATCATCGGCAACTCGATGGGCGGGATGACGGCGCTGGCCTATCTGCTGCTGCATCCGGGCGCCGCGCGCACGCACATCAACATCTCGGGCAGTGCGCAGGCGCTGCCGTTCTCCATCGCGATCCGCTCGCTGCAGCGCGAGGCGATCCGCCTGGACCCGAACTGGAACGGTGGCCAGTACGACGATGCGTCGTATCCGGAATCCGGCATGCGCATGGCGCGCAAGCTGGGGGTCATCACCTACCGTTCGGCGCTGGAGTGGGATGGCCGCTTCGGCCGCGTGCGGCTGGAGTCGGATCGTCCGGATGAGGAACCGTTCGGGCTGGAATTCCAGGTGGAGAGCTACCTGGAAGGCCACGCGCGCCGCTTCGTGCGCCGCTTCGATCCCAATTGCTATCTCTATCTCAGCCGGTCGATGGACTGGTTCGACCTGGCGGAGTATGCCGGAGGCGACGTCGAGAAGGGGCTGGCGAAGATCCGGGTGCAGCGCGCCCTGGCGATCGGGGCCACCACCGACATCCTGTTCCCGCTGCAACAGCAGCAGCAGATCGCCGAGGGACTGGCTGCCGGAGGGGCACAGGCGGACTTCTTGCCGCTGGAATCGCCGCAGGGGCACGATGCATTTCTGGTGGATTTCGAGCGGTTCGGGCCAGCCATACGGGATTTCCTGGCAGGCGTCTGAGCCCCGCTGCTCCTTCTCCCTGCTCGGCGGGGAGAAGGTGCCCGGAGGGCGGATGAGGGGCGAGCGCGGTATCTGACCCCTGCACGTGCGCATTGCCGCTCCGCTCACCCCACCCCTCACCCGCCTTCGGCACCTGCTCCCCGCAAGCGGGGCGAGGGAAAAAGCCGGCCATCCCGCACCGCAAAACTCCCTCCCCGCCCCAGCCGGCTAAAATGGCTTCACACTTTCAAGCGGGCCGTGCCATGACCCTCGATTTCCCCGGCGCCGACAAGCTGGTCGCTTCGCTGGATGCCGCCGTCACCCTGGGTGACGACCGCGCCGTCACCGATGCGCTGCGCAAGTCGCTGTGCGAGTTGATCTGCGACGAGGAGGTCAGCCTGCCGTCCTGCGTGCTGGAGCCCATCTCGGACCACTACGCGCGCCGTGAGCTGTACACCAGTCCGGAGCACGGCTACAGCGTGATCGCGATGACCTGGGGCCCGGGCCAGGGGACCAAGATCCACGATCACTCGGGCATGTGGTGCGTGGAAGGCGTGTGGCGCGGGCGGCTGGAGATCACGCAGTACGAGCTGGCCGAGCATGACGATGTGCGCTATCGCTTCATCCAGGCGGGCACGATCGAGGCCGGCACCGGATCGGCCGGCAGCCTGATCCCGCCGCACGAGTACCACACCATCCGCAACCCGAGCGACAAGGCCATCGCGGTCAGTCTGCATGTGTACCAGCGCACGATGGTCCGCTGCGGCATCTTCACGCCGGAGGAAGAGGCCGGCGCCGAGGGCTGGCAGCGCCGCGGCGAGCGCTTACTGGGGACGGACCAGGTCAACTGAGGCGCGGYGGGCTCTGCCCCTGTCGGCCAGGGGTCGGGCTCGGCTATACTCCGCGTCCGCGCCGGAGTGGCGGAACGGTAGACGCAGCGGACTCAAAATCCGCCGCCCTTAAAAGCGTGTGGGTTCGAGTCCCACCKCCGGCACCAAGATCAAACCCTGGACCCCCAGGGTTTTTTCGTTTGTGGCGCTTGGGCGTGCGGAGTCCAGTGTCCGCTGACGGCCAGAAGCCGATGTCTGCTACGAGTAGAGGTCGAAAAGCCTAGCCCTGGACTACGAATGCACTCCATCCGATTCACTTGCGGCGAGCAACCTCTATCCAAGAGAAGGCGTTGTCGTTCGTCCTGGCGCATGGGTTAACCCTTCGGGCGCGCGGGACTGGCTTGGCAGCGGCCCGTCGTGGTGAACTGACCATGGAGTTCGTCGCTTGGACTATCCACTCGTATGACATCGGCACCCTTGGACCGGCGGGTACTCCCACCTTTCTGGCTACCGGTACTGGCCGGCCTGCCGCTGGGCGCCTGCCTGTTGGTGATGGCACTGCCACTTCTGGGCCATGGCCACGCGACGCTGTCGCGTACCTTGTATCTGTCCGCTTTCGTGCTGTGGCTACTGCCGCTGACCGCACTGCAGCGCTGGCTGTGGCGGCGCAGCACGCCGGGCTGGCGCATCGCCCTGGTGCTGCTTGCGGCTACCTACGCGATGGCGCTGGCCACGCGCCTGCTGAGCGTGGCCGTGCAGGCGATGACGTCGGGCAGCCTCGCGCGGCTGATGACACCGGGCGCGGTAGACGTACCGCTGTTGTTCCGCGGCCTGGAGGGCGCGTGGCTGGTGCTGGTTGCCTACTGCGCGATCCACGCGGTGGTGGCCTATTACGCCGCGCTGCGACAGGAGCAGGCAGACCATCTGGAAGCGCGTTCGCTTGCACGCGACGCCGAACTGCGCGCGCTGCGCTACCAGCTGCAGCCGCACTTCCTGTTCAACACGCTCAATGCGGTGTCCACCTTGATCGCGGAAGGCCACGGCGCGGACGCACGGCAGATGCTGGCACGGCTCAGCGACTTCCTGCGCACGGTGCTCAAGGCACAGCCACGCCACGAGGTGACGCTGGCCGAGGAAATCGCCATGACCGAGGCCTACCTGGAAGTGGAAAAGGCCCGGCTGGGGAGGCGCCTGCAGTTGGCCTGGCAACTGGGCGACGGCGTGCTCGCCGCCTACGTGCCCTATCTGCTGCTGCAGCCGCTGGTGGAGAACGCGATCCGACACGGCATCGCACCCCGTCGCGCACCAGGACGGCTCGACCTGCGCATCGTCCGTGACGGCACGCGGCTCGAGCTCCACCTGCTCAACGATCTGCCGGACACCGACGACGCACCTTCGCCGCCCGACGGCGCCCGCGAAGCCGTCGGCCTGGACAACGTGCGTGGCCGGCTGGCGCGCCTGTACCCGGGCGACGCTGCGCTGGAGACCGGCATCGAGGGCGACCGCTACCACGTGCACCTGACGCTGCCGCTACGCCTGCATGCCGGAGCGAGCGCATGATCCGCGCCGCGGTGGTCGACGACGAACCCCTCGCACGACGTGGCGTGATCTCGCAACTGGCCACGTTCGACGACGTGGTACTGGCCGGCGAATACGAAGACGGTCCCACCGCCCTGGCGGGACTGCGCGAGACGCTACCGGACCTGGTGTTCCTTGATGTGCAGATGCCGGGCATGAACGGCCTCGACGTGCTGGCCGCGCTGCCGCCCGAACGACGTCCGCTCGCTATCCTGCTGACAGCGCACGAAGGCTTCGCGGTGCGTGCGTTCGCACTGAACGCCGTGGACTACCTGCTAAAGCCGCTCGACGACCCGCGCTTCGGCGAGGCGGTGGCGCGCGCGCGCAGCCTGCTTCGTCTGCGCAGCCTCGATGCGTCGGCGGTGGAGGCCCGCGCGGCCGCACCGCTGCGTCCGTTGCAAAAGTTTCTGGTCCGGATCGGCAGCCGTACGCTCTTCATCCGCGCCGATGCGGTGGAATGGATCAGCGCCGATGGCGACTATGCAGTGCTGCACGTCGGCGCGCGTACGTACATGG
>NZ_JBGFFG010000035.1:0-15107 GCF_056175765.1 Pseudoxanthomonas sp. LjRoot204_2
TTCACCTTCCGTGCCGGCGTGGCCCGCGACGACTCCCCGGTGAGCCGCCCGTACCGCACCCCGCGCCTGCCCGACCAGGACCGCATGTGGTACTCGCTGGGCCTGACCTGGAACGTGTCCGAGCACTTCGAGCTGAGCGCCAGCTACGTGAAGATCGACATCGTCGATACGCCCGAAGTGGACCTGACCACCAGCACGCGCGCGCGCCTGGTCGGCGACTTCGAAGGCGGCGCCGACCTGTTCGGTGTGTCGATGCAGTACAAGTTCTGATCGCACCACGGATCCGGACCACGAAAAACCCCGCTTCGGCGGGGTTTTTCTTTGCCCTCGCAAACACGCGATCCGTAGCGTGCGCCATGCGCACGACCCGCGGTGATGGTTCATGCATGGTGCTCATGGCGCACGCAACGCCGGCACCCGCCCGGCATGGCGCTTTGAAGCCCCTACCTTGGCGGGAGAGGGGTTGGGTTGAGGGTCAGGCGGAGTGGTGGAGGCTCAGCGGTCCGCACACCCGCATCCGGCGCCCCGGCCACGCCACGCCGTATCGCGTACGGGACAGGCTCTCTTCCCGGAGTGAGAACATCAAGCAGCCGTAGCGTGTGCTGAGCGCAGGGCGCGCGGTGATGGGTTCATGCGTCGTGCGCATGGCGCACGCTATGTCCACCAGACGCTCGAACCCATCTCCCGCCGAGAGCATCCAGCGCACAGCGCACTCGTTGCCGTCAGTACGGCAGCCCCGCCACGTCCAGGTCGATCGACCACAGGCTGGCCGCGCCGGTGAGGAACAGCGTGCGCCGGTCCTCGCCACCGAAGGCCGCGTTTGTGATGTTCGCATCCACGCGGATGGTCGCAAGAACCTGACCGGTCGGCGAAAACACGCGCACGCGCCGTTCGCCGTGTTCGGTCACGTAGATGTTCCCCAGGCAGTCGATGGCCAGGCCATCGCCGCCGCTGATGCGCGCGAGGTCGCGTCCGTCGCCCGGCACGCCGTTGCGCAGGGGATAGGCGCGCAACACATCGCCGTCGTCGGTGCCGCCGGCCACGTACAGGGTGCCGCCCTCCGGCGACAGTGCGATCCCGTTGGGGTTGCGCAGTGTGTCGTCGACCACGTTCGTGGTGCCGTCGCGATAGCGGTACACCCGCGTCAGCGGCTGGCCACCGGGCGCGGCCTTGCGCTGGTAGTCCGGGTCGGTGAAGTACAGCGTGCCGTCGGCGGCCATCACCAGATCGTTCGGCGAATTGAACGGCGCGCCCTCGAAGGTCGAGACCAGTGCCGTCCGCGTGCCGTCGTCCAGATCGACGCGCGCAACCTGTTTGCGGTCGTGCGTGGCGGCGATCAGGTGGCCTTCCGTATCCAGCGCAAGCCCGTTGCTGCCACTGTCCTCCACCGCGGTCTCCCAGCGGTCCGGCGGCGTGAAGCGGCGGATGCGCGAGGGAAAGCGGCCGCTGTGCACGAAATCCGACAGGTACAGCGCGCCGTCCTTCCACACCGCGCCCTCGTACAGGCGGTCCTGGCCGTCGTCGGCCTTCGCGGCGGCCACGCGCGTGGCCGTCAGTTCGCCCGCGGGTGCACGACCCGGGTCGGCCGGGCAGACCGAACGGTAGGCAGATGCATGAGCGAGCGGCAGGGCGCCGCACAGGACGAGGGCGAGGGCAAGGCGATGGYGTCGCGGCATGGCGGTCTCTTACTCAGGCGGGATGCCAGCGTACCTCGATCCGGTTGCGCCCCTTGTGCTTGGCGTCGTAGAGCGCCTCGTCGGCGAGCCGGATCAGCGTTTCGCAGGGGGCATGGCGGTCGGCGGAGAACGAGATGCCCAGGCTCACGGTGACGCGGATGTTGCGATGGGCGGGCGCGAACTCCAGCATCATCACCTGCCGGCGGATGCGTTCGGCCAGGGCGTGCGCGGTGTCGGCCTGCGTGTTGCGCAAGACCAGCATGAATTCCTCGCCGCCCAGCCGCGCGAACAGATCCTCGCTGCGGATGCAGCCGCGAACCACGTCGGAGAAGCGCTGCAGTACCCGGTCGCCGGTTTCATGGCCATGGTCGTCGTTGACCGCCTTGAAGTGGTCCAGGTCCAGCACGATCACGGCAAGCCCGTGCTCCCCGGCGGCTCGCGTGCCGAGCGCCTGCAGCTCGTTGTCCAGCCCGCGCCGGTTCAAGGCGCCCGTCAGCGGATCGAACAGCGCGCCGCGCCGCAAGGGCTCCGCCGCACGGAAACTGGCCAGCATCAGCATGCAGAAATTGAGCAGGAACCAGATGGACAGGTCCAGGTTCACCCACATCGGGTTGGGGCCGTAACGTCCGGTCAGCGCCGCCAGCAGGTCTCCTCCGTACAGCCACAACAGCACCCCGCAACCCACGATCATCAGGCGCGCCGGGACGTGGTCGGGCGCACCGTGCAGCGCGAACAGATGCCGCACCATGACCAGCAGCACGATCACTTCCGTGGCGCTCATCGCCGCGCCCTGCGCCTCCACGCCGCCCCCCAGGGCCACGCCAGCCAGCGAGAAGCCCAGGCACAGCGGCAGCAATGCGCGTTCCCACAGGGCCAGCGCGCGCTGTTGCACGAACTGGATGATCGACCATGCCAGTCCGACCAGCCCCGCGCACGCGAGCACGCCACCGGCACCGGCGATGCCGTCCGCGAGCGATTCATTGCCGGCGCGCACGAGCGTCTGCGCCGTGCCGTCCAGCATCGCCGCGCCGAGTGAATAGAGGAAATGCGCCACGCCCCAGGTGGCGATGCCGCGCACGCCGCGCGAGACCCTGCCCACGTAGAGGAACAGCACCAGCAGCACGGCGGCCAAGGCGCAGTCGCTGAGCAGCAGGTTGTAGAAGTCGGTCGTCATGCGTCGGTGGAGCCCTGCTGGCCTTTGAACATCCTGTCGCTGCAGGAACGCAGGAAACGGCGCATTCCGGCAGGCTCGCGGCGCGATGCTGGCGCAGTCGCGGCGGAAGTTCAGCGACGGCGACCACGGATCGGCAGGATCGCGGCGACACCGCCGCCCGCATCAGTGCCGTGGGTCATGTCCCACGAAAAAGCCCCGCATCGGCGGGGCTCGGTGTCCGGCATCGGGCGAAAAACGGCGCGTTACGTCATTCGCCCAGCGTCAGCAGCGACGCGTTGCCGCCGGCCGCGGTCGTGTTGACGGTGACGGTCTTCTCGGTGGCGAAGCGCGGCAGGTAGTGCGGTCCACCCGCCTTCGGGCCCGTGCCCGACAGGCCCTGGCCGCCGAACGGCTGAACCCCCACCACGGCGCCGATCTGGTTGCGGTTGACGTACACGTTGCCGACCTTCACGCGCGCCGCGATGCGGTCTACGGTTTCGTCGATGCGCGAGTGCACGCCCAGGGTCAGACCGTAGCCGGTGGCGTTGATCTGGTCGATAACCGCATCCAGCTGGTCGGCCTTCCACCGGATCACGTGCAAGGCGGGTCCGAAGATTTCCTTGTGCAACTGGTCCAGCGACGTCAGCTCCYACGCGCGCGGCGCGAAGAACGTGCCGTGTGCAGTGTCCTCGCCTGCGTTCGCCTGCTTGATCAGGCGCGCTTCCTTCGCCATGCGTGCGGCGTGGTCGTCGAGGATCTTCAGCGCGTCGGCATCGATCACCGGGCCGACGTCGGTCGACAGCAGGCCCGGATCGCCGATCTTCAGTTCATCCATCGCGCCGGCGAGCATGGTCATCACCTTGTCGGCGATGTCGTCCTGCACGAACAGCACGCGTGCCGCCGAGCAGCGCTGGCCCGCCGAGGTGAAGGCCGAGCCCATCGCATCCTTCACCAATTGCTCCGGCAGCGCGGAGGAATCGGCGATGAAAGCGTTCTGGCCGCCGGTCTCGGCGATCAGCGTGGCGATCGGGCCGGCGTCGCGGCTGGCCAGCGCGCGGTTGATCGCGCGCGCGGTCTCGGTGGAGCCGGTGAACGCGACACCGGCGACGCGCGGGTCCTTGGTCAGCGCAGCGCCGACGGTGGCGCCGTCGCCGGGCAGGAACTGCAGCACCGACTCGGGAATGCCGGCCTCGTGCAGCAGCTTCACCGCCGCGTGGCCGATCAGGTTGGTCTGCTCCGCCGGCTTGGCGATCACGCTGTTGCCGGCGGCGAGCGCGGCGCTGACCTGCCCCAGGAAGATCGCCAGCGGGAAGTTCCACGGGCTGATGCAGACGAACACGCCGCGGCCCTGCAGCTGCAGCTGGTTGGATTCTCCGGTCGGGCCGGGCAGGTGTTCCGGCGCGCCGAACTGCGTGCGCGCCTGCGCGGCGTAATAGCGCAGGAAATCGACCGCCTCGCGCACCTCGGCGACGCTGTCGGGGATGGTCTTGCCGGCTTCCTTCACGCACAGCGCGATGTAGTCGGGCAGGCGCTGTTCCAGCAGATTGGCGGCGTGTTCGAGGATGGCGGCGCGACTCGCGGCCGGCGTGCGATCCCAGGCGGGCTGCGCGGCGACGGCATTGGCCAATGCCTTCTCGACGGCGGCGCTGTCGGCGGGCTGCCATTCGCCGACCGTCTGGCGGCGGTCGGCCGGATTGGTCACCGGCAGCGCGTTGCCGGACACGACGGCGCCCGGCACCAGCGGCGCCGCGCGCCACGGCTTGACCGCCGCGTTGATGCGCTCGGCGAGCGCGCGCAGGTCGTTGTCGTTGGCGAGGTTGGCGCCCATGGAGTTGTTCCTGTCAGAAGAGGCGATGGGAGCCGGTTGGCTCCGGAAAAGATCGACCGGCAGCGGGATGCGCGGATGCGGGATGGAATCGAATTCGGACACCGTCTGCACCGGGTCGCGCACGAGGTCCTCGATGGCGACGTTCTCGTCGGTGATACGGTTGACGAAGCTGCTGTTGGCGCCGTTCTCGAGCAGGCGCCGCACGAGGTACGGCAGCAGGTCCTCGTGCGAGCCGACCGGCGCGTAGACGCGGCACGGCGTGTCGAGGCGGTGCTTCGGCACCACTTCGGCGTACAGATCGTCGCCCATGCCGTGCAGCTTCTGGTGCTCGTAGGGGCGACCTGCGGCGATGAAGCGGATCGCGGCGATGGTCTGCGCGTTGTGGGTGGCGAACATCGGGTACAGCGCGTCGCCGTGGTCGAGCATGCGGCGCGCGTTGGCGAGGTACGAAACGTCGGTGTTCGGCTTGCGGGTGAACACCGGGTAGCCCGGATGGCCGTCGATCTGCGCGCGCTTGATCTCGGCATCCCAGTACGCACCCTTCACCAGACGCACCGGCATGCGGCGACCGACGCGCCGGGCCAGGTCGGCCAGGAAGTCGATCACGTACGGCGTGCGCTTCTGGTAAGCCTGCACGGCCAGGCCATAGCCCTCCCAGCCGGCCAGCGAGTCGTCGGAGAACGTCGCCTCGATCAGGTCCAGCGACAGCTCCAGGCGGTCGGCCTCTTCGGCATCGATGGTGAAGCCGATGCCATACGACTTGGCCAGCTGCGCCAGTTCGAGGATCGCCGGCGCGAGCTCGCGCATCACCCGGGCGCGCTTGGCGTGTTCGTAGCGCGGGTGCAGCGCGGACAGCTTGATCGAGATGCTCGGCGCCGCCAGCACGTCCGCGAACGGGCCGGTGCGGCCGATCGCGTGGATCGCCTGGCGATAGGCCTCCAGGTAGCGCGCCGCATCCTTCGTGGTCAGCGCGCCCTCGCCCAGCATGTCGAACGAATAGCGGTAGTCGGCGTTGTCGCCCTTGCGGCTGCGGGCCAGCGCCTCGTCGATGGTGCGGCCCATGACGAACTGGTGCCCCATGATCCGCATGGCCTGGCGTACCGCCAGCCGGATGACCGGCTCGCCCACGCGGCCGACCAGGCGCTTGAAGGCGCCCGGCACGTCGGCGCGGGTCAGGTCGTTCAGGTTGACCAGCTTGCCGGTCAGCATCAGGCCCCAGGTGGAGGCGTTCACCAGCACCGAGTCGCTCTGGCCGAGGTGCTTCTCCCAGTCGGCGTCGCCCAGCTTGTCGCGGATCAGCTTGTCCGCGGTCTCCTGGTCCGGAATGCGCAGCAGGGCCTCGGCCACGCACATCAACAGCACGCCTTCCTCGCTGCCCAGGTCGTACTGGCGCATGAAGGCCTCGATCGCGCCCTGGTCCTGGGCGCGCGCGCGGACCCGTTTCACCAAGTCCACGGCCAGCTTCTGCGCCTGGACCTGTTCGTCGGCCGGCAGGCGGGCCTGTCCGAGCAGTTCGCGGACGTGCTCGGTCTCGTCGCGCAGCCAGGCGGCCGTGATGGCGGCGCGCAGCGCGGCGGGGGGTGCGGGAAGCTCGGGAGAGACGACGGCGCCGACCGGTGGAGCGGCGGATGAGGGGACAGGCGAAGGGGTCGACATGACGGCGGGGCAGTCCAAAGGCAGTCCATTAGTTTAGGACGGCGCGGCCGGGCCGGATATGCCCGCGGCGACCGCGCGCACGGGCCGCGGCAGGGCGGTCGTCCGGGCGGTGACGCCGGTCGCGGAATCGCCGCGCGAACGCGCCGCGCCGCGTTTGCGGAGGATTCGCGCGCCTTGTGCAGGATCAATGAAACTTGCCGCAAAGTGTGCCGGGAGCTACCATTCAGCGGTTTTCCGCAGCCCGGATCGTGTGGCGGACGACATGATCGAAAGGGTGCCGTCATCGTGGGACGGGCGTGGTGCGCAGCTCCGGTTGCGGCCGCCCCGCGCGTTGACGCGCCGCCAGTTCATCCTGTTGTTCGTGGCGCTGTCGGGCGCGATGTGGATCGTCGCCATGCTGGGCTGGTGGGGAGGCAATGCCTTCGCGCCGGCCTTTGCATTGCTCCATTCGGCCATCGTGGCCACGGCGCTAAGGGCGCTGTGGCGCAGCGGCGACAGGGGCGAGGAGATCCGCATCGGTCCCGAGGCGGTGGAGGTGGTCACCTCCGACGCCGGGGTGGTGTTCCGGGCGCACCCGTACTGGGTACGGCTGGGGATCGAGCGGGAAGGCGAAAGGATTTCGCTGGCATCCAGCGGCAGGCGGGTCCGGGTAGGCGACTTCCTGGGGCCGGCCGAACGCCGGGAGCTGGCGGACACGTTGCAGGATTTACTGGCGGCCGCGAGCGGCCGCAACCGATGACGCATTGGGGTCTAGGCAATGACGCAAGTGAATGGGATGTGGAAGCGGTTGGTGACGGCCTGCACGCTGCTGGCGATGCCGGCGCTGGCCTGGGCGCAGTCGGCCGACCCGCACCGGTGGCAGCTGAACATGGGCAAGGGCGTCACCGCGTCCTCGCAGCATGCCTATGACGCGCACATGATCGCGCTGTGGGTCTGCATCGTGATCGGCGTCATCGTGTTCGGCGCGATGGGCTACGCGATGTTCAAGTTCCGCCATTCCAAGGGTGCGGTGCCGGCGCAGTTCAGCCACAACACCACGGCCGAGATCATCTGGACCGTCATCCCGGTGCTGATCCTGGTGGTCATGGCCTGGCCGGCCACCGCCAAGCTGATCGCCATGTACGACACCCGCGATGCCGAGATGACCGTCAAGGTCACCGGCTACCAGTGGATGTGGAAGTACGACTACCTGGGCGAGGACGTCTCCTTCACCAGCCGGCTGGACCGCGAGTCCGACCGCATCCGCCAGAGCGGCGAGAAGCCGGACCTGGCGAAGAACCCGCACTACCTGCTGGACGTCGACAACCAGCTGGTCCTGCCGACCAATACCAAGATCCGTTTCGTCATCACCGCCGACGACGTGATCCACGCCTGGTGGGTACCGGCGCTGGGCTGGAAGCAGGATGCGATCCCGGGCATCGTCAACGAGGCCTGGACCGACATCAAGGAACCCGGTATCTACCGCGGCCAGTGCGCCGAGCTGTGCGGCAAGGACCACGGCTTCATGCCGATCGTCGTGAAGGCGGTGCCGAAGGCCGAGTTCGAGCAGTGGCTGGCGTCGAAGAAGCCCGCTCCGGCCGCCGAACCCGCTCCGGCCGCGCCGGTGGAACCGGCCGCTCCGGCCGACGCCACGACGGCCCCGGCCGTTGAAGCCGCCCCCACCGCCGAGACGCCCGCGCCGACCGCGCAGGGCTGATCGACCGTCCGCACCAGCTGCAAGAGAGTACGAACATGGCCAACACCGCTGTCGATCATCACGACGATCACCACGGTCACCAGCAGAGCTTCATCGAGCGGTGGTTCTTCTCCACGAACCACAAGGACATCGGTACGCTCTACCTGATCTTCAGCTTCATCATGTTCATCATCGGCGCGGGCATGTCGGTGATCATCCGTGCCGAGCTGATGGTGCCGGGCCTGCAGTTCGTCAGCCCCGAGTTCTTCAACCAGATGACCACGGTGCATGCGCTGGTCATGATCTTCGGTGGCGTGATGCCGGCGTTCGTCGGCCTGGCCAACTGGATGATCCCGCTGCAGGTCGGTGCGCCGGACATGGCGCTGCCGCGCATGAACAACTGGTCCTTCTGGATCATGCCGTTCGCCTTCACCCTGCTGCTGATGTCGCTGTTCCTGCCGGGCGGCGCGCCGGCCGGTGGCTGGACGCTGTACCCGCCGCTGTCGCTGCAGGGCGGCTACAACGTCGCCTTCACCATCTTCGCGATCCACATGATGGGCGTCAGCTCGATCATGGGCGCCATCAACATCATCGCCACCGTGCTGAACATGCGCGCGCCGGGCATCGACCTGCTGAAGATGCCGATCTTCTGCTGGACCTGGCTGATCACCGCGTTCCTGCTGATCGCGGTGATGCCGGTGCTGGCGGGCGCGGTGACAATGCTGCTGACCGACAAGTTCTTCGGCACCAGCTTCTTCAACGCCGCCGGCGGCGGCGACCCGGTGATGTACCAGCACATCTTCTGGTTCTTCGGTCACCCCGAGGTCTACATCATGATCCTGCCGGCGTTCGGCGTGGTGTCGGAAATCATCCCGACCTTCAGCCGCAAGCCGCTGTTCGGCTACCAGGCCATGGTGTACGCGACCGCCTCGATCGCCTTCCTGTCGTTCATCGTGTGGGCGCACCACATGTTCACGGTGGGCATGCCGCTGGGCGGCGAGATCTACTTCATGTTCGCCACCATGCTGATCGCCATCCCGACCGGCGTGAAGGTGTTCAACTGGGTCAGCACGATGTGGCGCGGCTCGCTGTCCTTCGAGACGCCGATGCTGTGGGCCGTGGGCTTCGTCATCCTGTTCACCATCGGCGGTTTCTCCGGCCTGATGCTGGCGATCGTGCCGGCGGACTTCCAGTACCACGACACCTACTTCGTGGTGGCGCACTTCCACTACGTGCTGGTGACCGGCGCGCTGTTCTCGATCATCGCCGCCACCTATTACTGGTGGCCGAAGTGGACCGGCCGCATGTACAGCGAGTTCTGGGGCAAGGTCCATTTCTGGTGGACGATCGTGTTCGTCAACCTGCTGTTCTTCCCGCAGCACTTCCTGGGCCTGGCCGGCATGCCGCGCCGCATCCCGGACTACAACCCGGTGTTCGCGGACTGGAACCTGATCAGCTCGATCGGTGCGTTCGGCATGTTCGTCACGCCCTTCATGATGGCCGCCATCCTGTGGTCCTCGCTGCGCAGCGGCAAGAAGGCCGAGGCGCGCGCCTGGGAGAACGCGAAGGGGCTGGAGTGGACCGTGCCGTCGCCGGCGCCGCACCACACGTTCACCACGCCGCCGGTCATCCGGGACGGCGACCTGGCGCACGGCGACGTGACGCACTGAACGCCTGACCGCGACCGCATGAACGTCCCCGCCTTCACCCCCGAAGAACTCGCGCGCCGCCGCAGGGCAGTGCTGCGGACCGCGTGGGTGATCGGCGGCATCGCCTTCGCCATCTTCGTGGCCTTCATCGGCCGCGCGGTGCTGGCCRCATGACGGCGGCGAAGTCCAACTCGGCCGGCCTGTTCAAGCTGGTCGGCGTGGCGATGGCGGTGTTCGTGCTGACGTTCTCGCTGGTGCCGCTGTATCGCATCGCCTGCGAGAAGGTGTTCGGCATACGCCTGGAGCAGGGCCCGGGCCAGGCCGCCGCGGCGGCCGCCGCCAAGGCGAAGCGCACGGTCACCGTGCAGTTCGACGGCGGCGTGAACTCCAAGCTGCCGTGGGCCTTCAAGCCGGAACAGCTGACCATGCAGGTGGTGCCCGGCGAGCTCTACGAAGCGAAGTATTTCGCTCGCAACGACAGCGACAAGGCCGTCGTCGGCAGCGCCGTGCCGTCGGTCGCGCCGGCGCGCGCGTCGGGCTACTTCACCAAGACCGAGTGCTTCTGCTTCACCGCCCAGACGCTGCAACCCGGCGAAAGCCGCGACATGCCGGTCCGCTTCATCGTGGACCAGGACCTGCCGGCGGAAGTGAAGACGATCACCCTGTCGTACACCTTCTTCAAGAACGACGCCCTGACCGCGCAGATCGGCACGGGCAATGCGTCGACTTCGCCGCTCGCGGCCCCCTGACTTCGCCTTAGCAACCGGAAGCATCGCCATGGCAAACGCCCCATCGCCAGACGCCAACATCTACTTCGTGCCGCACAGCTCCAAGTGGCCGTTTGTGGGTTCCATCGCCATGTTCGTCACCATGGTCGGCGTGGCCAGCTGGCTCAACGACCTGTCGTTCGGCATGTGGACGTTCTACGCCGGCGTGGTCGGCCTGTGCGCCACGCTGTTCATGTGGTTCGGCGACGTGATCCGCGAGTCGGTGAGCGGCCACTACAACCGCCAGGTGGACGTGTCGTTCCGCATGGGCATGGTGTGGTTCATCTTCTCGGAAGTGATGTTCTTCGCGGCCTTCTTCGGTGCGCTGTTCTATGCCCGCACGCTCGCGTTGCCGTGGCTGGGCGGCGAAGGCGACGGTGTGATGACCAACAGCCTGCTGTGGGAAGGCTTCTCGGCCGCGTGGCCGAGCGCCGGCCCGGGCCAGGTGGGCGGCCAGTTCCAGACCATCCCGGCGTGGGGCCTGCCGCTGCTCAACACGCTGATCCTGCTGACCTCCGGCGTCACCATCACCATCGCGCACCATGCGCTGAAGGCCGGCAACCGCAGCCAGCTGCTGATCTGGCTGGGCGCCACGGTGCTGCTGGGCTGCGTGTTCCTGTTCTTCCAGGCCGAGGAATACGTCCACGCGTATAAGGAACTGAACCTGACGCTGGGCTCGGGCATCTACGGCTCCACGTTCTTCATGCTGACCGGCTTCCACGGCCTGCATGTGACGCTGGGTACCATCATGCTGGCCATCATCTGGTTCCGTTGCGCCAAGGGCCACTTCACCAAGGACGATCACTTCGGCTTCGAAGCCGTGGCTTGGTACTGGCACTTCGTGGACGTGGTGTGGCTGGGCCTGTTCCTGTTCGTCTACGTGCTGTAAGCGCGGGCGACGCCGCAACGAAGAAAGGGCCGGCAATGCCGGCCCTTTTCTTTTGCCCGGTTGGCGCGCGGTGCCGCGCGCGGGACAATGCGTGCTCAGCCGGGATTGATGCCGTGCGGCTGGATCCAGCCCATCTTGATGGCCAGCACGACCAGCAGGATCAGGCCGACGGAGAGGGCGATGCGGCGCGTCAGCGCGTTGACGGTGCGCTTGCTCTCGCCCTTGTCGACCAGCATGTAGTACAGGCCTGCGCCCAGGTTCCAGACGATGAGGATGAGGAAGGCGATGATCAGCAGGGTTTTCAGCGAATCGTTCATGGCGTCCTCGACGGGACTTCGGCAGTGAGGCGCGCATTATCGCTCTCCCCGGGTGAGCCCGCGGTGGGTGCGACACTCGGACGCAGTCCATGAGCCGCCACATGCCGCTGCCGGTCGGCTGGACCCTGGCGGTGCTGGTCATGTCGCTGTTCGGCAGCCTGGGCGCCTGGCAGTGGGGGCGGGCAGAGCAGAAGGAGGCGATGTTGGCCGAGACCGCCCGCGTGCTGGCGGAGCGTCAGCCGCAGCCGCTGGCGTCGGCCGCGGACAAGGCGCGGTCGCAGGCCTACGACTGGGCGGCCGGCGAGGGCGAATTCCTGCCTGCGCCGGCCATCCTGCTCGACAACCAGACCCGCGACCGCCAGCCCGGCGTGCGCGCGTATCGTGTCTTCCAGCCGGCCGATGCGGGAGCGCCGCTGCTGGTGGAACTGGGCTGGCTGCCGGTGCCGGGCAACCGCGAGATGCCGGCCGTGGCGCCGCTGTCGGGTACCCAGCGCATTACCGGACTGCTGGTACCGCCGCCATCGGAAGGCATCGCCCACGCGCTGCCCAGCGCGCAGCCGGATGGCAGCCTGCTGGTGATCGCGCTGCAGCGGCAGGAGATCGGCCAGGCGCTGGGCCTGCCTTCATTGGCGCCACGTGTGCTGAAGCTGGATCCGGACCTGCCGCTGGGCTATGCGCGCGACCTGGACATCCTGCCCAACACGCTGCCCCCGGAGCGCCACATCGGCTATGCCGTGCAGTGGTTCGGACTGGCGGGCGCCGTGCTGGTGACGGCACTGGTGCTGACCTGGCGCAGCCGGCGTGGTGCACGGAAGGGGCAATGATCCCGCGGGCGTGAGAAAATGCGTCCATGGACCCAAAACCATTCGATCCCGCCCAGCGGCGTCGCGGGCGGTGGATGCTCGTCGGCCTGTTCGCGTTGTTCTTCGGCACCGTGTTCGGCGCCGGCATCCTGCGTTTCTCCGGCTGGCAACCCGCCTCGCACAAGAACCACGGGGTGATGCTGCAGCCGCCGGCGGACGCGCGCGATCTTTCGCTGACGCTGGCCGACGGTGGCCGCTACGACTGGACGCCCGCCGAGCGTCGCTGGCGCATCGTCGCCGCCCCGGCGCCGGACTGCGCGCAGGCCTGCACCCGGCTCGCCCGCGACCTGGACAAGGTCTGGCAACTGTTCGGCCACAACGCCGACGAAGTGGACATCCTCTGGATCGGCGACTATCCCGCCGACGCCCCCCGCCATGCGGCCCTGCGCGAGGTGCGCGCCAACGATCCCCTGCGCGCGCGCCTGCCGCAGGTCGACGACGCGGCGGGTACGCCGGTCTACGTGATCGATCCCCATGGCTTCGTCATCCTGCGCTATGCCCCCGGCTTCGATCCGGGCGGCCTGCGCACGGATGTGTCCAAGCTGATCAAGCTCATCTGAGCCGCTCACAGAACCGCCGATGATGACTACCCCCGCCCGCTCCGTCCTCTCCCGTCCTGCTGTCTACAAGCACTTCCATCGCATCGCCTGGCTCGCGGTCGCACTGACGCTGTGCGTCGTCGTGTTCGGCGCCTTCGTGCGCCTGTCCGATGCCGGGCTGAGCTGCCCCGACTGGCCGACCTGCTACGGCCGTGCCGCGTGGCCGAAAGCGGTCGATGAAGCGGCCTCCCACGTCGCCAGCGAGATCCGGCCGTTCGAAACCCACAAGGCGTGGCGCGAACAGGTGCACCGCCACCTCGCCGCGTCGCTGGGCGTGCTGGTGCTGGTGCTGGCGCTGCTCGCCGCGCGCCGCCGGCGCTGGGGCATCGCGCAGATCCTGATCGCCGCCGGGCTGGTCGGCGCGGCGATCCCGCTGTACATGCACGGCGAGCACGTGGAAGCGTCCGTACTTGCGGTCATCGGCGAAGCGATCCTGCTGTTCGCGGCATTGCGTTGGACGAACATCGACCTGGCGCGCGCCGGTGCACTGACGCTGGCGGTGATCATCTTCCAGGCGCTGCTCGGCATGTGGACGGTCACCTGGCTGCTGAAGCCCATCGTCGTGATGGGGCACCTGCTCGGCGGCCTGACCACGTTCTCGCTGCTCGTCTGGATGGCGTGGCGGGCCACCGGCCGGCCGATCACGCTGGCCGATGCGACCGTGCTGCGCCGCTGGCTGATCGGCGGGCTGGCATTGCTCGGCATCCAGATTGCGCTGGGCGGTTGGGTCAGCGCGAATTACGCGGCCCTGGCCTGCGGCCTGGATTTTCCGAAATGCGTGGGCCAGTGGGCGCCACCGGCGGACTTCCGCGAAGGCTTCGTGCTGTGGCGTGGCATCGGCGTGGACTACGAAGGCGGTGTGCTCGATGGCGCGGCCCGCATTGCGATCCAGCTCGCCCATCGCGCGATGGCGGTGGTGGTGGCGCTGTACGTGCTGGCGCTGGCGCTTCGCCTGTTCCGCACCCCCGGCATGCGCAGCTGGTCGCTGACGCTGGGGGTGCTGATCGCCGCGCAGGTCACGCTGGGCATCCTCAACGTGAAGCTCAACCTGCCGCTGCCGGTGGCCGTTGCGCACAACGCCGGTGCCGTGCTGCTGCTGTTCACCCTGGTCTCGCTGACCGCGCGCCTGCGCAGGCCGGACTGATGGCATCGACGTTCCGCCAGTACTGGGACCTGACCAAGCCGCGCGTGGTGGCGCTGATCGTGTTCACCGCGATCGTCGGCATGTTCCTCGCCATCGACGGCCTGCCCGACGGCGCGGAGCTGCTGCGCGGCGCGCTGGGCTTCCTCGGCATCTGGCTGGCCGCCTCCAGCGCCGCCGCGATCAACCAGCTGCTCGACGCGCGCATCGACGCGAAGATGGCGCGCACCTCGTGGCGCCCGCTGGTGCAGGGCCAGGTGAAGCCGTGGCAAGCGCTGGTGTTCGCGCTTGTCCTGGCGGCGTTGTCGATGACCCTCCTGGTGCTGTGGGTGAACACCATCACGGCGATCCTGACGTTCGCGTCGCTGATCGGCTATGCCGTGGTCTACACGGTGTTCCTGAAGCGCGCCACGCCGCAGAACATCGTCATCGGCGGCATCGCCGGTGCTGCGCCTCCGCTGCTCGGCTGGGCCACCATGACCGGCATGCAGGGCGAGTGGGACTGGCCGCACGCGCTGCTGCTGGTGCTGATCATCTTCGTCTGGACGCCGCCGCATTTCTGGGCGCTGGCGATCTTCCGCCGCGAGGACTACGCCCGCGCACTGGTGCCGATGCTGCCGGTGACGCATGGCGTGAYGTACACGCGCTGGCAGATCCTGTTCTACACGGTGCTGCTGGTCGAAGTGACGGTGCTGCCGGTGGTGTTCGGCATGAGCGGCTTCTTCTACCTGGGGGGCGCGCTGGTGCTGGGCGCGGTGTTCCTCTGGTACGCGTGGCGATTGCTGGATCCGCCGGACGACTTCTTTCCGATGCGTGTCTTCAACTACTCGATCGTCTACCTGATGGCGCTGTTCGCGTTCCTGCTGGTCGATCATTGGGCGATGCCGATGCTGC
>NZ_JBGFFG010000036.1:0-15023 GCF_056175765.1 Pseudoxanthomonas sp. LjRoot204_2
TCGCTGCGCTGGATGACGTGTCGCTGGACATCCGCCAGGGCGAGCTCCTGGCGCTGCTCGGACCCTCGGGCTCCGGCAAGACCACGTTGCTGCGCGTCATCGCCGGACTCGAGCATGCCGATCGCGGGCGCGTGCTGTTCGACGGCGAAGAGGCGACGCGTCTCAGCGTGCAGGCGCGGCGGGCGGGCTTCGTGTTCCAGCACTACGCGCTGTTCCGCCACCTGACGGTGGAGGAGAACATCGCTTTCGGCCTGCGCGTGCGCAAAGGCCGCCATCGCGTGCCCGATGCGACCATCCGTGCGCGGGTCGCGGAACTGCTTTCGCTCGTGCAGCTCGACGGCTTCGGCCTGCGCTACCCGGCGCAGCTCTCAGGCGGTCAGCGGCAACGCGTGGCCCTGGCGCGGGCGCTCGCCATCGAGCCACGCGTGCTGCTGCTCGACGAGCCGTTCGGTGCGCTCGATGCACAGGTGCGTCGCGACCTGCGGCGCTGGTTGCGCGAACTGCACGACCGGACCGGGCTGACGACCATCTTCGTSACSCACGACCAGGAGGAGGCGCTGGAGCTGGCAGACCGCGTCGCGATCCTCAACCGGGGCCGCATCGAGCAGGTGGGCAGTCCGGCCGATGCCTATGACGTGCCGGCATCGCCGTTCGTGTATTCGTTCGTCGGTGCGGTCAACCGGCTGCCCGCGCGCTGGGAGGACGGCACACTGCGTGTCGCCGGCTTGCCGTTGCAGTCGCGCGGCCAGGTGGGGCAGGAGGGGGATGCGGACGTTTACGTGCGGCCGGAGGATCTCCATCTCGTCGATGCCGCCGGCGCGTCGTCCTGGCCCGCGATCATCGTCGACGCGCAGCGGACCGGGCCGCGCCTGCGCCTGCGCACGCGTCTGGTCGACAGCGGCGTGGAGCTCGACGTGGAATTGCCCGCCGACCGTGAAGGCCCGGCGACGCTGCCAGGGCAGTCCGTCCATTTGGCACCAAAACGGTTCGGATGGTTTCCCCGCGGCGGTGCAACGGCACCAGCCTGATGCGGTGTAACTGCATGAATTGATTGAAAAAGAAACCAATTTCCGATGACTTCGTCCAGCACTTGACGCAGGCGATTGGTGCGGCGCACTATCAGGTTGCAGTTAAAAAACCGTGAAGCTGTGATTACGGTGCGATATCGATCACCGCCTCCGCCGCCACCGTCCGCCAACCGATCAGGAGACTCCGGATGAAGCCCGTCAAGCTCGCCACCGCCCTTGCCACCGCTCTGCTGCTGGCCCTGCCGCTGTCCGCGTTCGCGCAGGATGCCGAGGAAGAAGCCTCGTCGCCTTTCAGCGCCACATTCACCGGCACGTCCGACTACGTCTTYCGAGGCGTCTCGCAGACGGACAACAAGCCGGCGTTCCAGGTCGGCGCCACGTATTCCGCTCCGTTCGGCCTTTACGTGGGAGCGTGGGCATCGAACGTGGACTTCGGACGCGGCGGTCCTGACATCGAAGTGGATTACTTCGTCGGCTGGAACAAGGATCTCAACGACGCCTGGAACATCGACCTGGGCGTGAACCGTTATACCTACGAGCGCGCCGCCAGCGATTACGGCGACATCGACTACAACGAGTACCTCGCGAAAGTCACTTGGAGCGGTCCGGTCACCGTCGGCGGCATCCTCGGTTATGCGGACGACTACGGCAACACTGGCGCGGACCAGGTGTATGCGGGCGTGTCGGCGAGCTACGACATCGGCGACAGCGGGTTTTCCGTGGCCGCGAGCACCGGTTACACGTCCATCGATTACGGCAGCGACGGTCGCGTCGACTACTACGACGGCTCCATCTCCGTGTCCAAGGCGTTCGGCCCGGCGACCGCGACCCTGGGGTACTACGACACCTTCGGCTCGGATGCCTCCGAGCTTCGCAGTACTTCGGACATCTACAAGCCGGGCCTCGTCCTGACGGTCGGTATCGCCGTGCCCTGACGCTGGCAGCTGCGTGTAAGGAAAAGGGCGCCTCGCGGCGCCCTTTTCATTTGTCCTGTGCCTGACGCGACCTCAGTTCCAGCTCAACACCACCTTGCCGGCCTTGCCCTGTTCCATCAGGTCGAAGCCCTTCTGGAAGTCGTCGATCGGCAACTGGTGCGTCAGCACCTTGCCCAGCGGAAAGCCGCTCAGCACGAGCTGCGTCATCTTGTACCAGGTCTCGTACATCTTGCGGCCGTAGATGCCCTGCACCGTGAGGCCCTTGAAGATGATGCGGTCCCAGTCCACGCCGGCACCCTTGGGCAGGATGCCGAGCAGCGCGATCTTGCCGCCGTGGTACATGCAGTCGAGCATGTCGTTGAAGGCGCGCGGGTTGCCGCTCATCTCCAGGCCCACATCGAAGCCTTCCATGTGCAGGTCGGCCATCACGTCCTTCAGCGACGTGTTGGCGACGTTGACCACGCGGGTGGCGCCCATGTCGGCCGCCAGTTTCAGGCGGAAGTCGTTGACGTCGGTGACCACCACGTTGCGCGCGCCGATGTGCTTGCAGATGCCGGCGGCGATGATGCCGATCGGGCCCGCGCCGGTGATCAGCACGTCTTCGCCGACCACGTCGAACTCCAGCGCGCAGTGCGCGGCGTTGCCGTAAGGGTCGAAGAACGCGGCCAGCTCGCTGGGGATCTGGTCCGGGATCGGCCACAGGTTGCTGGCGGGCATCACCATGTACTCGGCGAAGGCGCCATTGCGGTTCACGCCGATGCCGACGGTGTTGGGGCACAGATGCTGGCGACCGCCGCGGCAGTTGCGGCAATGGCCGCAGACGATGTGGCCCTCGGCCGATACGCGCTGGCCGACCTCGTAGCCCGTCACCGCGGAACCCAGTTGCGCGATGCGGCCCACGAATTCGTGGCCGATGGTCAGGCCGGGCTTGATGGTGCGCTGGCTCCACTCGTCCCACAGGTAGATGTGCAGGTCGGTGCCGCAGATGGCGGTCTTCTCCAGCTTGATCAGCACCTCGTTGGGGCCGGGCTGCGGGACGGGCAGCTCCTCCATCCAGATGCCTTTGCCGGCCTCGCGCTTCACCAGCGCCTTCATCGTCTGTGCCATCGGGCATCGATCCAGGGAAATGAGGGCGCGGATTATACGCCCCGGTCCATGGTGGACCCGTGGCGGGGTCCTTGGCTCGTATGCGTGGCGTGGAGGCAGGGCCGGCGTAGGACAAAAGTCATGGTCGGCCGGGGCGGCAGGTTCATTACAATCGCAACCTTCTGTCCGTTCCGGGATTTCCATGCGTCCGAACCTGCTCGCCGCCGCCCTCGCGGTTCCGCTCTCCCTGCTCGCCGCCCAGATCGCCCAGGCGGGCGAGGGCATGTGGGTGCCTCAGCAACTGCCTGAAATCGCTGGCCCGCTGAAGAAAGCGGGGCTGAAGCTGTCGCCGCAGCAGCTCTCCGACCTCACGGGCGATCCGATGGGCGCGGTCGTCGCGCTGGGCGGCTGCACCGCCAGCTTCGTGTCGCCGAATGGCCTGGTGGTGACCAACCACCACTGCGCCTACGGCGCCATCCAGCTGAACTCCACCGCCGAGAACAACCTGATCAAGAACGGCTTCAACGCGCCCACGACTGGCGATGAAGTCAGCGCGGGTCCGAATGCACGCGTGTTCGTGCTGGACGAAATCACCGACGTGACGAAGGACGCGAAGGCGGCCATCGCCTCCGCCGGCGCCGACGCGCTGGCGCGCACCAGGGCGCTGGAGACCTTCGAGAAGAAGCTGATCGCCGACTGCGAGGCCGAGGCCGGTTTCCGCTGCCGTCTCTACAGCTTCTCCGGCGGCAACACCTACCGCCTGTTCAAGAACCTGGAAATCAAGGACGTGCGCCTGGCGTACGCGCCTCCGGGCAGCGTGGGCAAGTACGGCGGCGACATCGACAACTGGATGTGGCCGCGCCACACGGGCGACTTCGCCTTCTACCGCGCCTACGTGGGCAAGGACGGCAAGCCGGCGGCGTTCTCCAAGGACAACGTGCCGTACCGGCCGAAGCATTGGCTGAAGTTCGCCGACAAGCCGCTGGGTGAAGGCGATTTCGTGATGGTGGCCGGTTACCCGGGGTCGACCAACCGTTATGCGCTGGCCGCCGAATTCGACAACACGGCCGCCTGGACGTACCCGACCATCGCGCGCCACTACAAGAACCAGATCTCGATGGTGCAGGAGGCCGGCAAGAAGAACGCCGACATCCAGGTGAAGTACGCGGCCACCATGGCCGGCTGGAACAACACGAGCAAGAATTACGACGGCCAACTCGAGGGCTTCAAGCGCATCGACGCGGCCGGCCAGAAAAAGCGCGAAGAGGCTGCCGTGCTGGCATGGCTCAAGGGTCAGGGCGTGAAAGGCCAGCCTGCACTGGATGCGCACGCAAAGCTGCTGGCCTTGTTGGATCAGAACAAGGCCACGCGCGAGCGCGACCTTACGCTGGCGATGTTCAACAACACCGCGATGATCGGCTCTGCCACGCAGCTGTACCGGCTGTCGATCGAGCGCGAGAAGCCCAATGCCGAGCGCGAATCCGGTTACCAGGAGCGCGATCTGCCCGCCATCGAAGGTGCGCAGAAGCAGCTGGAGCGCCGCTACGTGGCCTCGATGGATCGCCAACTGCAGGAGTACTGGTTGAACGAGTACCTCAAGCTGCCGGCGGACCAGCGGGTGGCGGCCATCGATGCGTGGCTGGGCGGCAACGATGCTGCCGCAGTCAAGCGCGCGCTGGATCGCCTGGCGGGCACCCGGCTGGGCAGCACCGACGAGCGGCTCAAGTGGTTCGCGGCCGATCGGAAGGCGTTCGAGGCCAGCAACGATCCGGCCATCCAGTACGCGGTGGCGGTGATGCCGACGCTGCTCAAGCTCGAACAGGAGCGCAAGACCCGCACCGGCGAGAACCTGGCTGCGCGCCCGGTCTATCTGCAGGCGCTGGCCGACTACAAGAAGAGCCAGGGCGAGTTCGTCTACCCGGATGCCAACCTTTCGCTGCGCATCACCTTCGGCAACGTGATGGGTTACGCGCCCAAGGACGGCGTGGCGTACACGCCGTTCACCACGCTGGAAGGCGTCGTGGCCAAGGAAACCGGACAGGATCCGTTCGACTCGCCCAAGGCATTGCTCGATGCCGTGGCCGCCAAGCGCTATGGCGGACTGGAGGACAAGCGCCTCGGTTCGGTGCCGGTGAATTACTTGTCCGATCTGGACATCACCGGCGGCAACTCCGGCTCGCCGGTGCTGGATGCGCACGGCAAGCTGATCGGGCTCGCCTTCGATGGCAACTGGGAATCGGTGAGTTCCAACTGGGTGTTCGATCCGAAGATGACCCGCATGATCGCCGTGGACGGTCGATACCTGCGCTGGATCATGCAGGAGGTCTATCCGGCCCCCCAACTGCTGAAGGAAATGGGCGTCGGCCAGTAACACCTGCAACCGAGCGGCAGGCACGGGACGGGAGCGGGTATGATCCGCTCCCGTCCTCGTTTCCAGCCTCCGGAAACGGGATCGCTTCTCACGAATGGACACACCGACGCATGCGCATCCTGCTCGCCCGCCACGGCGAAACGCCGTGGAACGCCGAAGGCCGCTACCAGGGCCAGATCGACATCCCGCTTTCTCCCGTCGGCGAAGGGCAGGCGACCGCACTGGGCCTGCGCCTGAAGGACGTCCGCATCGATCGGGCGGTGGCATCGCCGCTCTCGCGTGCGCAGCGGACGGCGAAGCTGGCGTTGGGCGAGGCGCGTGCCGACCTGCTGCAGACGGATGCGGACCTCCAGGAGATCGCGCACGGTGAATGGGAAGGTCTGCTCGCCAGCGAGATCCAGGACAAGGACCCGGCGCGCCTGCTCGCATGGCGCGAGGAACCCGACACGGTGCTGATGCCGGGCGGAGAGTCGCTGCGCCAGGTGCTGGACCGTTCATGGCGCGGCCTGGCGCGCGCCGTCGACGGCCTGGGCGACGACGACACCCTGCTGATCGTGGCGCACGATGCGGTGAACCGTGTCCTGCTGTGCCGCATCCTCGGCCTGCCGATCGCGAAACTCTGGACGTTCCGCCAGGCGCCGACCACGCTCAACCTGCTGGAGGGCCCGACGGTCGACCAGCTGGAGGTCGTGCGCCTCAATGATTGCGCGCACCACACGCCCTTCTTCGGCGAAGCGAAGCACCGCGCGCTCTGAGACTGCGCTACGCTCCGGACGGGAGCGAACGGGGAGACTGCGATGAAAGCCTGGATCCTGGTCCTGGCCATGACCGGCCTGCTGTCGGCGGCCGGCGCCGGTGCCGTGGACGACATCGGTGCGCACGTCGTGACGAAGGTGCCGCCGAAGTACCCGGCCGACGCCGCGCGTGCGGGCATCTCCGGGACCGTCGTGCTGGTCATCACGGTCACGGCGACCGGTGCGGTGGAGAGCATCCTGGTCGAGCGATCCTCCGGCAACCGGTCGCTGGATACCGCCGCGATCGATGCGGCGAACGAATGGACGTACGCGCCGTCGATCGAGCACGGCAAGGCCGTCCGTGGCCGCGTGCGCGTGCCGGTCGACTTCACGATGGGGGACGAGGACGAGCCCGTGCGCGCCGCCGTCGCGCATCTCGCGCCGCGCCTCCGCGTGCCGGTCGTGACGCCGGATGCCGATGGAACCCTGCCACGGTTCATCCAGGATCCATTGTCGCTGGAAGCCGACGGCGTCGCCGCCACCATGGCATTGCTGGAGTCGCAGGCCACGCCGATCGRCCTTCCCGACTTGCCTGCCGACATTGCCCTCTATACGTTGACGGGCGAAAACGGCGAGACCCGTTGGGAGGTGTACACCGGTGAGATGCCGCACGCGCCCACACTGGTCCGCACGCGTCTGACCACGGATGGCAAGCATGGCTTCTCCGTGACCCGCGTGCTGTGCGAAGCGAAGGATGCGGAGGCCTGCAAGCGGTTCCTCGGCCATGTGCAGCGTTCCGGACGCCAGCGCGCCGTGCCCCTGAAGATGCCGGAGGCGGGTGGCGCCGGATCGAAGGGCGCCGTGCCTGGGGGATAATGGCGCGCATGCGCACCCTCGACGACTGGCTTTCCCATATCGAACACCAGCACCCCAGGTCCATCGAAATGGGTCTGGAGCGCGTGCGCGAGGTCGCCGCGCGGATGTCGCTCGGCAAGCCCGCGCCGCGCGTCATCACCGTCGGCGGCACCAACGGCAAGGGCTCGACCGTCGCCTTCATCGAGGCCATCGCGCGCGCGGCCGGATGGAAGGTCGGGGCGTACACGTCGCCGCACCTGCTGCGCTACAACGAACGTGTCCGCATCGATGGCGTCGATGCAGACGATGCTTCGCTCGCCGCCGCCTTCGAAGCGGTGGACGCCGCGCGCGGCGGCACGACGCTGACCTACTTCGAGTTCGGCACCCTGTCGGCGCTGTGGTTGTTCGAGCGCGCATCGCTCGACCTGGCCGTGCTCGAGATCGGCCTGGGCGGGCGCCTGGATGCGGTGAACATCGTCGATCCCGATGTCGCCGTCATCACGACGGTCGACATCGATCACACCGACCTGTTGGGCCACGACCGCGAAAGCATCGGCGCGGAGAAAGCGGGCATCGCCCGTGCATGGAAGCCGTTGGTCCTCGGCGAGGTGGATTCGCCCTCCAGCGTGTTGCGCCATGCCTATGCCATCGGCGCGAATGCGCTGCGTCTCGGCAGCGATTTCTTCCACGAGCCCGTCGACAGCCAGCGCTGGCGCTGGCGCGAAGTCGGCGCCGAACTCGACCTGCCCGTGCCGGTCCTGTCCGCGCCTTCGCAGCGGGCGAACGCCGCCACCGCGATCACCGCGTTGCGCGCCTTGCCGGGAGACGCCTTGCCCGACGAGGCCTTTTCGAAGGGCGTGGCCAGCGCGATGCTGCCGGGCCGCCTGCAGCGTGTCCGGCATGCAGCCGTGGATGTGGTGCTGGACGTCGGCCACAACCCGCAGGCGGCGCGCGAACTGGCGTCGTGGTTGCAGGCCAATCCGATCGGCGGCAGCACGCGGGTGGTCTTCGCCGCGCTTGCCGACAAGGACGTGCAGGGCGTGACCGGTGCGCTCGCCGACTTGCCGCTGCAGTGGTTTCTTGCGGGACTGACGCTGGGGCCGCGGTCGCAGACGGCCGAACAGCTTGCGGCCCGACTGCAGGACTGCATCAGGCAAGTTGCATCGTTGCATAGGGGTGTGGCGGAGGCGTTGCGTGCGGCGCTCGACGCATCGGCGCCGGGGGATCGCATGCTGGTGTTCGGCTCCTTCCACACCGTCGCCGACGCGTTGCAGGTCCTGCATTCAGGTCGATGACGGGGTGCGCCGCGATGCGCGCCGTATAATCGCTGCGGCATTCCCGCCGCAGCTGCCGTGGACCTGGATGGATACTGCCCTGAAACAGCGCCTGATCGGTGCCGTCGTGCTGGTGGCGCTGGCCGTCATCTTCCTGCCCATGCTGGTGAAGGGGCCTGCACCCGACAGTGGCGTGTCCGACGTGCCRCTGGACGTACCGCCCGCGGCCGATGGCGAATTCGAAACGCGTGAGCTGCCGCTGGTGACGCCGGGCAACGCACCTGCGTCCGGTGCCGTGGGGCTGCAGGGCCAGGTGGCTGCGCCCGCCGCGGAGCCGGCGCCGGCTGCGGGCGCCCTTCAGCCGGCGGCGACGGCGGCCGGCAACTTCGCCGTCAGTTTCGGCGCCTACGCCACCCAGGCCGATGCCGACGCCGTCCTGGCCCGTGTGCGCCAGGCGACCCTGCCGGGCTTCATCGAGCCGGCCACCATCAACGGCAAACCCGCGTTCCGCGTTCGCGTCGGTCCCTACGCCGACCGTCCGCAAGCCGAAGCCGCGCGCCTGGACGCCATCAAGATCCGCGGCGACGTCAACGCCCAGGTCGTGACGCTCGACGTGCCCGCCGGCACACCGGCTGCCACACCGTCGACTGCCCCCGTCGCGTCAGTCGCCACGGCCACCCCGGCCACGCCCGCCGTCACCACCCAGGCGCTGCTCCCCGAGCCCATGAAACCGGCGCCGAAGCCTGCGACGACCGAGGTCAAGCCGGCTGCCGCCCCGGCACCGACGAAGCCCGCCGCCACCACGCCGACGACAGCGACGGCATCTGCGACCAAGCCTGCCGAGGCGACGAAGCCCGCCGCGTCCGGTACCGGGTTCGCCGTGCAACTTGGGGCCTTCTCGAATGCGTCCGACGCCAACGCGTTGCGCGACCGTGCGCGCAGTGCCGGCTTCAGTGCGTTCGTCGAACAGGTGCGCACCGACAAGGGCACGCTCAATCGCGTGCGCGTGGGACCGGTCGCCAACCGCGCCGATGCGGACCGACTGAAGGGACAGGTGGCATCGAAGATCGGTGTCGACGGCATGGTCCGTCCGCACCCTTGATGCCGTCGCGCCGTCGCATCGAGCGCCACGGGCGCGCTGCATGAGCGCGCTGGACCTGACGCTGCTGGCCATCGTCGGCGTGTCGACCCTGTTCGGCCTGATGCGCGGCTTCATCAGTGCGCTCGCGTCGATGGTCGCCTGGCTGTTGGCCGGCTGGGTGGCGTTCCATTACGGCGGCGACGTGGCCCATGCGTTGTCGGGCGACGGCCAGCCGTCGGCGAGCGAGTTGCTGGGCGGCTACGTGATGAGCTTCATCGGCGTGATGATCTTCGTCGGACTGACCGGCTGGGCCATCCGCCACCTCGTCAAGTCGGTGGGCCTGTCGGGTCTGGATCGCGTGCTGGGTCTGGCGCTGGGACTCGCGCGTGGGGCCTTCGTCGCCTGCATCGTGCTGCTGCTGGCCGCCTTCACCGAGTTGCCCCGCGAACCTGAATGGAAACGCTCGTCCGTCGTCCCCGTGCTGCTGCCGGGTGCGCAATGGTTGTCGCAATGGTTGCCGGAATGGACTGTGCAGGAACTGGACTTTGGCAACGGACGCCCAGCGGGCGATAATGCGCGCCTGCAAACGCTGCTGCCCCTGCCGCTGGAAGAGCCCGGCGCACCACAGGAGCACGCCCCCTCGTCGGCCTCACCCGCGTCGAAACCGGAGTAGATCCACCATGTGCGGCATCGTCGGAATCGTCGGCAACCAGAACGTCGCCGGCCAGCTTTATGACGGGCTGACCGTCCTCCAGCACCGCGGACAGGACGCCGCCGGCATCGCCACGGCCGACGGCACGCGTCTGCGCGTGCACAAGGACAACGGACTGGTACGGGACGTGTTCAACGCCAAGGCGATGAGCGTGCTGGAAGGGCGCGTGGGCATCGCCCATTGCCGCTATCCCACCGCCGGCTCCGAGGGCATGGACGAAGCGCAGCCGTTCTACGTGAATTCGCCCTACGGCATCGCGCTGGCGCACAACGGCAACCTGATCAACACCGACGCCTTGCGCCAGGATGTGTTCGCGCAGGACCGCCGCAACATCAATACCGATTCGGACAGCGAAGTGCTGCTGAACGTGTTCGCGCACGAGCTGGACCTGCAACGCACGCTCACCCCTGAAGCCGCGATCCGCGCCGTGGCCGGTGTGCACCGCCGGGTGAAGGGCGGTTATGCCGTCGTCAGCGTGGTGCTGGGCCTGGGCCTGGTGGCGTTCCGCGATCCGCACGGCATCCGGCCACTGGTGCTGGGCAAGCGCGAGCATGGCGAAGGCACCGAATACATCATCGCCTCCGAATCCGCCGCGCTCGACATCCTCGGCTTCGTGCGCATGCGCGACGTGCAGCCCGGCGAGGCGATCGTGATCACGGCGCGCGGCGAGCTGTTCAGTGAAATCGTCGCGGACGCCCCGCAGCACGCGCCCTGCATCTTCGAGTACGTGTATTTCGCGCGCCCGGACTCGATGATCGACAACGTGTCGGTGCACAAGGCCCGCATGCGCATGGGCGTGAAGCTGGGCGAAAAGATCCTGCGCCTGCGTCCCGACCACGATATCGACACGATCATCCCGATCCCGGATACCTCGCGCGACGCTGCGCTGGAGATTTCCAACGTGCTCGGCGTGAAGTACCGCGAGGGCTTCATCAAGAACCGTTACGTCGGCCGCACGTTCATCATGCCGGGGCAGGGCGAACGGGTGAAGTCGGTGCGCCGCAAGCTCAACCCGATCAACCTGGAATTCCGCAACCGTGTCGTGCTGCTGGTCGACGATTCGATCGTGCGGGGCACCACGTCCAAGCAGATCGTGCAGATGGCGCGCGATGCCGGCGCGCGCAAGGTCTACCTGGCCAGTGCAGCGCCGCCGGTCCGCCATCCCAATATCTACGGCATCGACATGCCAGCCGCCGACGAGCTGGTGGCGCACGAACGCAGTGTCGAGGACATCGAGCGCGAGCTGGGCTGCGACTGGCTGATCTACCAGGACTTGGAAGATCTGGAGGCCGCCGTGCGCGAGGGCAATCCGAACCTCACGGAGTTCGATTCTTCGTGCTTCGATGGCAAGTACGTCACCGGCATCGAGCCGGGCTACTTCGCGCGCATCGAGCAGGCGCGCTCCGACGAAGCCAAGCGCAAGCGCCGCGTCGGCTGACGCGGCCGGCGGACATGGCCACGCTGTTCGAGGCCGCGCGCATCTGCCTGGACGCGTGGGACATCGACACGAAGGTCGCGCTGACGCAGGACTACGCCACCGCGTTCGCGCGCGGCGAACTCGCAGCCTGCCCCGATGCGCCGCCGCCTGCGCCGATCCGCATGCCAGGACGTCCGCCCAGGCCCGTGCTGGTGCACCCGCGCGACCTGCCTCGCCGCGGACTGGGCAGCGTGCCGGGCAGGGCAGCCTTCATCCATGCCATCGCACACATCGAACTCAACGCCATCGATCTGGCCTGGGATGCGGTGTACCGCTTCCGCGGACTGCCGGCCGCGTTCTATGCGGACTGGGTCGGCGTGGCCCATGACGAGTCGCGCCACTTCGTGCTGCTGCGCGACCGGTTGCGTGAACTGGGTTACGACTACGGCGACTTCGACGCGCACAACGGCCTCTGGGAAATGACCGAGAAGACCGCACATGACGGTCTTGCGCGGATGGCGCTGGTACCGCGCGTACTGGAAGCGCGCGGGCTGGACGTCACGCCCGGCATGATCGTGAAGCTGCGCGACCTTGGCGATGAGCAGACCGTCGCGATCCTCGACGTCATCCTGCGCGAGGAAGTCGCGCATGTCGCCGCGGGGTCACGCTGGTTCCGCTGGTATTGCGAACAGCGCGGCGTCGAGCCGCGCGCGCGCTTCCGTGAACTGCTGAGGCAGTACGCGGGCGGCTACCTGCACGGTCCGTTCAATATCGAAGCGCGGCTGCTGGCGGGTTTCGACGAGGATGAACTGGCGGCGCTGGAAGCGCCGTGACGTCGAGGGTGGAACAGCGGTGGGAGCGACGTAAGTCGCGATGACGGCACCGTGGTAGTTCATCGCGACTTGCGTCGCTCCCATGGACTGCATCTCATCGCACGCAACGCTCAGAGCGAATCCAGCGCCATCCCGTCAGGCTCGACGCGCAGTACGGATCCCTGCTCGTACCAGTCGCCCAGCACGATGCGGCGGCAGGTGCGATCACCGACCGCGAGGTCGTGGATCGCCGGGCGGTGCGTATGGCCGTGGATCAGCGTGTCGATGCCGAACTGGGCCAGCGTGGCGTCCACCGTCGCCGGCGTCACGTCGGTCAGGGTTTCGAACTGCGCCCTGTCGTTCTGCTTCATGCCGCCCTGGTGCGCGGCGCTGGCAGCGCGTGCCTGCGCCGCGAAGGCCAGCCGTGCGGCCAGCGGCTGCGCCAGGAACTGCGCCTGCCAGGCCGGATTGCGTGTCTGCGCGCGGAACGCTTGATACGCGACGTCACCGGTGCACAGCAGATCGCCGTGCATCAGGATCGCCGGCTTGCCGTACAGCATGACGACGGCGGGGTCGGGCAGGATGCGCATGCCGGCCCGGCGTGCGAAAGCATCGCCGACGAGGAAATCGCGGTTGCCCCGGATGAAGTACACCGGCACCCCGGCGTCGGCCACCTCGCGGGTCCGGGCGGCCACGTAGGCGCCGGTCTCCGAGGGGTCGTCGTCGCCGACCCAGGCCTCGAAAAGGTCGCCCAGGATGTACAGCGCATCGGCGCGGCGGGCCTCCCCCTGCATGAAGGTCCCGAACAGCTCGGTCACGGCGGGGCGTTCGGCGTCCAGGTGCAGATCGGAGATGAAGAGCGTGGTCATGCGGGGATTCTAAGCCCTCCCCCTGAACGAGCAGGGGGAAACGCGGTGCGCGCGGGTTAAAATCGCCGTATTCCGTCCATCGAGTTGCCCATGGCCTGCCGTACCCGCTTCGCCCCCAGTCCCACCGGCTACCTCCACATCGGTGGCGCCCGCACGGCGCTGTACTGCTGGCTGGAAGCGCGTCATCGTGGCGGCGATTTCATCCTGCGCATCGAGGACACCGACCGCGAGCGCAGCACGCAGGCCGCGATCGACGCGATCCTGGATGCGATGGACTGGCTGGGCCTGGGTTACGACGAAGGCCCGATCTACCAGACCCAGCGCATCGACCGTTACCGCGAAGTCGCCGAGCAGCTGGTGTCGGCCGGCAAGGCGTACTACGCCTATGAGACGCGCGAAGAACTCGACGCCATGCGCGAGGCCGCGATGGCGAAGCAGGAGAAGCCGCGCTACAACGGCGCCGCGCGCGAGCAGGGCCTGCCGCACCGCGACGACCCGAACCGCGTCATCCGCTTCAAGAATCCGCTCGATGGCGTGGTCGCCTTCGACGACCTGATCAAGGGCCGCATCGAGATCGCCAACAGCGAGCTCGACGACATGGTGATCTTCCGCCCCGACGGCTACCCCACGTACAACTTCGCCGTGGTCGTGGACGACTGGGACATGGGCATCACCGAAGTTATCCGCGGCGACGACCACATCAACAACACGCCGCGCCAGATCAACATCTACGAAGCGCTGGGCGCGCCGGTGCCGAAGTTCGCGCACATGCCGATGATCCTGGACGAGCAGGGTGCCAAGCTGTCCAAGCGCACCGGCGCGGCCGACGTGATGCAGTACAAGGACGCCGGCTATCTGCCGCACGCGCTGATCAACTACCTGGCGCGGCTGGGCTGGTCGCATGGCGACCAGGAACTGTTCTCGCTGCAGGAGCTGATCAAGCTGTTCGACGTGAAGGACGTGAATTCCAAGGCCGCGCGCCTCGACATGGCCAAGCTGGGCTGGGTGAACCAGCACTACCTGAAGACCGACGCGCCTTCGGACGTCGCGCCGCATCTGGTCTACCAGCTCGAAAAGCTCGGTATCGATCCGTCGGCCGGGCCTGCGCCCGCCGATGTCGTCATCGCCTTGCGTGATCGCGTGCAGACGCTGAAGGACATGGCCGAGAAGGCGGTGGTCTGGTACCAGCCGTTGCACGTGTACGACGAGGCTGCCGTGGCCAAGCATCTCGGGGCCGCGGCGAAGGCACCGCTGGCCAAGGCCCGCGAGCGGCTCGAGGCGCTGGCAGACTGGAGCGCCGAGAGCGTGTCCATGGCCCTGCACGAGGCTGCGGCCGCGCTGGAGCTCGGTATGGGGAAGGTGGCCCAGCCGCTGCGCGTGGCGATCACCGGCACCCAGGTCAGCCCCGACATTTCGCAGACCGTCTACCTGGCCGGTCGCGACGAAGCCTTGAAACGCATCGACGCCGCACTCATCAAGAGTGGTACGTCCGCCTGACTCCGGATCGCCCATGCCGCAAGTCCACGCCTGCACCGACCCGCACCACCACGTCCACGATGCGCAAGCCTTCGTGGCGGCGGTGGAGCACGCGTGCCAGGAGCGTGGCCTGCGGCTGACCCCGATCCGCGCCCGAGTACTGCAACTGATCGCCGAAGCCGGCAAGCCGGTGAAGGCTTACGAACTGCTCGAATGGGTGCGCGCGACCAAGGGGGTCGGTGCCGATGCGCCGCCCACCGTCTACCGCGCGCTGGATTTCCTGATGGCGAACGGTTTCGTGCACAAGCTCGAATCGATGAATGCGTTCGTCGCCTGCCATCACCCGAACAGTGCGCAGCACTCGGTGCCGTTC
>NZ_JBGFFG010000037.1:0-14978 GCF_056175765.1 Pseudoxanthomonas sp. LjRoot204_2
AGCGCTGCCAGCATGCCCAGGCCACCGCCGATGGCGGCCAGCTGCCAGTTGGCCTTCCACGGCAGATCGAACACCTGCGTGGCGACCACGCCGGACAAGACCGAGGCCGCGATGGCGGCGACCAACCCTGCCAACAGCCCGATGGCGGCGAACTCCGAGGCCTGTGCCAGCCGCAGCTGGCGACGGCTGCCACCCAGCACGCGCATCACGCCGCCTTCCAGCAGCCGTTCGTCCTGGCTGGCGCTCACGGCGGCCATCAACACCAGCAGACCGGCTGCCAGCGAGAACCAGAACACCACCTGCACCACCTGCGAGACCTGCTCGGCCGTGCTGCGTACCTGCTTGAGCACCGCCTCCACGTCGATCACCGACAGATTGGGGAACTGATTGACCAGTTCGCGGGTGAAGGCGGCATCGCCGGAGGGCACGCTGACCGCGGTGATGTAGCTGGCGGAATAGCCGTCGAGTGCGCCCGGCGAGGCGACGACGAAGAAATTCGGCCKGAAGCTTTCCCAGTCCACGCTGCGCAGGCTGGTGATGCGACCTTCGAAGCGCTGGCCGGCAATGTCGAAGGCGACGCGATCGCCGAGCTTCCAGCCCAGATCTTCGGCGAAGCCCTCTTCCACCGACAACTCCGGCGACGTCGGGGTATGCCCGGTCCAGAACGCGCCCGCGGTCACCTTGTTGTCGTCGCGCAAGGTCGCCGCCATCGACAGGTTGAACTCGCGGTCGGCGCGCCGCTGCGTGCGCGCGTCGGCCCCTTCGTAGTCGGCGCCGCTGGCGGGCTTGCCGTTGAGCTCGACCAGCCGGCCGCGGATCATCGGATACAGGTCCACCGCCGACAGCCCGCGCGACTGCATGAAGGATTTCACCGGGTCGACCTGGTCCGGCTGCACGTTGACGATGAAGCGGTTGGGTGCATTGGCCGAGAGCGCCAGTTGCCAGCGGTCCAGCAGGTCCGTGCGCACGAAGGTCAGCAGCAGCAGCGCCATCAGGCCCAGGCCCAGCGCGGATACCTGCGCGATCGACGTGCCCGCGCGACGGCTGACGTTGGCCAACCCGTAACGCAGGCTGCCGCGCATGCGCGAGCGCACACGCCGGACCAGCAGGATCAGCAGCCACGCCAGCAGGGCCAGCACGGCGAGCGTACCGACGATGCCCACGAGCATCGCGGTGCCCAAGGTGGGCGAGCCCGCCTTCCACCACAACAGCGCGCCCAGTCCGACGAAGCCTGTCAGCGCGACCAGCCATGCGCTGGGCTCCGTGCGATCGAGATCGCGACGCAGCACGCGCAGCGCGGGCACGCGCCGCAGCGCCAGTACCGGCGGCGCACCGAAGGCGAGCAGCACGATCATGCCCACGCCATAGCCCTGCAGGGCCGGCAACATGCCCGCCGGCGGGATGTCGATCTTCAACGATTGCTGCAGCCAGCTGCCAATGCCCCATTGCAGGCCGAAGGCGATCAGCACGCCCACCGTGCACGCGGCCAGGCCCAGCAGGACCAGTTCCCCTACGTGGATGCCGACCAGCGTGCTCTGCTGTGCGCCGAGACAGCGCATCACCGCGGTGCCGGAGAGATGGCGTTCGCTGTGCCGGCGTGCCGCCATCGCGACCGCGACCGCGGCCAGCACCACCGACACCAGCGCGGCGAGGCCGAGGAAGCGGCTGGCGCGATCCAGCGCGGAGCGCACCTCGGGTCGCGCGTCCTGGATCGTTTCCATGCGCTGGCCGCGCGCGAGTTGCGGTTTGACGGCGGAGGTGAAGGATTCGACCGCGGCCGCATCGCCGGCCACGACAAGGCGATAGCGCAGGCGACTGCCTTCCTGCACGAGGCCGGTCGAAGGCAGGTCGGCGAGGTTGAGGAAAACCTTCGGGGCGACATTGAAGTAATCCAGCGCCGCGTCGGGCTCCTGCGTCACCAGCGCCGCAAGTTGCAACGTGCGCGTGCCGATGCCGATCCCGTCGCCGAGCCTGGCGCCCAGCGTCTCGGCGCCCGCCTGGCTGATCCAGACCGTGCCCGGCGCGGGAATGCCGGTCGCATTGCGCTCGGCAGCGCCGGAGGCGTCGATCACGCGGAAACTGCCGCGCAGCGGGAAGCCCTCGCCCAGCGCGCGCAGGTCGCCCAGCGACAGCGATTCGCCGGCGCGGATCATGCTCTGCAGTTCCTGCGTCTCGGTCACGCGCAGGCCGGGCGCATTCGCCAGCGCACGCAATGCCTCCGTCGGCGGCGCGTCGCCGCGCACGACCACGTCGCCCCCCAGCAGGCGGTTCGCTTCGATGGCCAGCGCGCGTTCGGCGCGGTCGGTGACGAAACCGACGGCCGTCACCGCCACGACTGCGAGCACGAGGGCGGCGAACAGGATGCGCACGTCGCCGGCCACCAGGTCACGGCGCAACTGGCGCCAGGCCAGGGCGAGGGTCCTCATGCGGCGGCGCCCTGCAGCCGCCCGGCATCGAGCCGGAGCAACCGCTGGCAGCGCGCCGCCAGATGGTCGTCGTGCGTCACCAGTACCAGCGTGGTACCGGCATCGGCGTTCAGCGCGAACAGCAGCTCGATGATCGCCTGCCCGGTGTGGGTGTCGAGATTGCCGGTGGGTTCGTCGGCGAACAGCAGCGAGGGACGCGTGACGAAGGCGCGCGCCAGCGCCACGCGCTGCTGCTCGCCGCCGGACAGCTGGCGCGGATAGTGGCCCAGGCGCTTGCCCAGGCCGACCTTCTCGAGGATCTGCCGCGCGGGACCCTCCACGTCGGCATCGCCGCGCAGTTCCAGGGGCAGCATGACGTTCTCGAGCGCGGTCAGCGACGGCAGCAGCTGGAAGCTCTGGAAGACGAAGCCGACCTTCTCGCCGCGCACGCGGGCACGGCCGTCCTCGTCCATGTCCGACAGACGCTCGCCATCCAGCGTCACGCTGCCCGCACTGGGCACGTCCAGGCCGGCGAGCAGCGACAGCAACGTACTCTTGCCCGAGCCCGAGGCGCCCACGATGGCGACCGTGTCGCCGTGTTCGATGCGGAACCCGATATCGTCGAGTATGGTCAGCGCGCCTTCGGGCAACGGCACCTGCTTGCCCAGTCCCTGCACGTCGAGCACGGCGTGGCGCGCGGCGGCGGGGGCTTCAGTGTGGAGTCTGCTGGCGTCGGCCATGATCGTCTCGTCGGTCGTTTCGTGAATCATCGGGAGCACGGATTAAATGTTTCTTAATTTGACCAGGTATGGGGTTGCGGGCGTGCGCATGCAATGGGCCGTGGGCCTGGCCCTGTTGCTGTTCGTCGCATTATCCGCACGGCCCGCCGCAGCGCAGGCGCCGTCGGCCGCGCCGGCACAGGGCGCACGCACCGTGCTGGTGATGGGCGATTCGCTGTCGGCCGCCTATGGGCTTGCGCCTGCGCAGGGCTGGGTCGCGCTGACCGCGGACCGCATCGCCAAGACCAGGCCGGGCTGGCGCGTGGTCAATGCCAGCATCAGCGGCGAGACCACCGCAGGCGGGGCGTCGCGTATCGCCGCGGAGCTGAAACGCCACCAGCCCGCCATCGTCGTCATCGCGCTCGGCGCGAACGACGGTCTTCGCGGGCTGCCGCTCGCGCAGACGCGCGCCAACCTCGAGAAGATGATCAAGGCCGCGCAGGCCCGCAAGGCGAAGGTCCTGCTGGTCGGCATGCGCATRCCGCCGAACTACGGCCCGGAGTACACGCGCGGTTTCGAACAGAACTTCAGTGCGCTGTCCAGGCAGTACGGCACGGCCCTGCTGCCCTTCCTGCTGGAGCCCATCGCGCTGGACCGCAATGCCTACCAGGCCGACAACCTGCACCCCGTCGCCAGCGCGCAACCCAAGCTGCGCGACCACGTGTGGAAGGCGCTGGAACCGCTCCTGCGCTGACTCCGGCCGCCTTCCTACCCCCGCGTAGGATTTTTCCTACGCGGATCCGGGGCATCCGCCGAATGTGAGAGCTGGCACATTCGCGCACAGTGCGCTCGCCGGTTCCCTGCCCGGCGCGTTGACCGGAGTCCATCATGCCCCGCCTGCTGTTCACCATCGCCGCCAATGACAAAGGCTGGCAACTCTACGAAGGCCAGTTCGGCCGTGACTGGTTCGACAACCTCGGCGATGCGCGCGAGAGCGCCAAGCTGCTCGCCGCCACGCTGCACCAGCACCACGGCATCCAGACCGCCGTCGTCGTCGAGATGCCCAGCAACGAATCCGTGTTGTTGGCGAGGCACGGCTGAGCATCCGGCGGCCTCCCGCGGCGGCGCCCGTCGCGACCTCCAGGACATGAAAGAGCGTCGTGCCAGCGCATGCGCCCATCGCGCCCCGCCTGACGCCTTGCCATCTGTCGGGCGGCGCGCTTTCCGGATCCGGACTCGCACGCCCCGCGGTCGCGACTCACGTCGCCCCTACAATGACTGTCCGGACAAACCTGCCAGTTGCCGCAGCGCCTGCTCGAACACCTCGGGCGGCTGGCCGCCCTGCACCAGGTGGCGGTCGTTGAAGATCACCGAGGGCACTGCGCGGATGCCCTGCTCCTGGTAGAAGCGCTCGAGTTCGCGCACCTGTTGCGCATACGCATCCGTGTCGAGGACGCGGCGCGCATCCGCACCGTCGAGACCGGCGTTCGCGGCGATATCGACCAGCGTGTCGCGGTCCGACAGGTTCCGTCCCCCGCCGTGGTACGCCTGCAGCAGCGCGCGCTTGAGCGCGAGCTGCGATGCGGCGCCGCGCTCGGCCGCCCASTGCAGCAGGCGGTGGGCGTCGAAGGTGTTGTAGATGCGGTCGCGCTTCTGCAGGTCGAAACGGAACCCCAGCGCCTCGCCGCGCTGGCGCAGCGCTTCGCCGTTCTGCGCGAGCTGCTCCGCACTCAGCCCGTACTTCTTCGCGAGATGTTCCGCGATCGATTCTCCCTGCGGTTCCATGCCGGGATTCAGCTCGAAAGGCTGGAACCGCAGCTCGACCTGCAGGTCGCCGCCGATGTCCGCCATCGCGCGTTCGAGCGCGGCCAGGCCGATCGCGCACCAGGGGCACGCGACGTCGGAAACGAAATCGATCTTCACGGGATTCGGCATTCGGCGGCGCTCACTCGTTCGCGTTCTTGTACACGCGGCCCTGCTTCATCACGAAGCCGACCCTCTCCAGCACGGAAACATCCTGCAGCGGATCGCCGTCGACGGCGATCAGGTCAGCGGAATAGCCCGGCTTGAGCACGCCCACGTCCTTGTCGATGCCGAACAGGCGTGCGTTCACCACGGTGGCCGAGCGGATGGCCTGCAGCGGCGTCATGCCGAACTGCACCATGCGCGAGAACTGGCGCGCATTGAGGCCATGCGGATACACGCCGCCATCGGTGCCGAAGCCCATGACCGCGCCGGCCTGGTGCGCCTTGCGGAAGTTCTCGCGCTGGGTGGCGCCCACGCGGCGTTCCTTCTCCAGCGATTCGGGCAGGAAGCCGGCCTTCTCGCCTTCGCCCAGGATGTATTCGGTGTTGTAGATGTCCATCACCAGCACGGTGCCGTTCTTCTTCGCCAGTGCAATGCCTTCGTCGTCGATGAAGCTGGCGTGCTCGATGGAATCCACGCCGGCCAGCAGTGCATTGCGGATGCCGGTGGCGCCATGCGCGTGCGAGGCGACCTTGCGGCCCAGCGCATGCGCTTCATCGACGAGTGCTTTCAGCTCCTCGAGCGAATACTGCGGCGCACCGACCTCGGTGCCCTTGGACAGCACGCCGCCGGTCGAACAGGTCTTGATGAAATCTGCCCCGAACTTGACGTTCTGCCGCACCTTCTGCCGCGCGGCCCAGGGACCGTCGGCCACGCCCTCGCCCACGGCCTTGTATTCGGCCGGCAGCAGGTTATTGTCGCTGCAGTGCCCGCCGGTGATGCCGATGGACACGCCACCCGCGAGGATGCGCGGACCATCGACTTCGCCCGTGGCGATCGCATCGCGCAGGGCGACGTCCGCGTAACCGGGTGAACCCGGCACGCGCACGGTGGTGAAGCCGGCCAGCAGCGTGGTGCGCGCGTTCTTCGCGCCCTTGATGGCGGCGRCCGGCAGCGAGATCGCCAGCCGCCGGTAGCCCTGCAGATCCGCATCGCCATGCAGGTGCACGTGCGCGTCCATCAGGCCGGGCAGCACGGTCTTCGTCGACAGGTCGTGCACCGTTGCGCCCGCCGGTACCGGCGTGGTCGCGGCCGGACCGATGGCGGTGATGCGCGCATCCTCGATGACGATGGCCTGGTCGGTCAGCAGGCGACCGGATTCGACATCGAGCAGGCGCCCGGCCTTGACGTAGGTGGTGGCTGCGAACGCAGGCGCGCAGGCGACGGACAGGACGGCGGCGAGGACACACAGGCGCATGGAGGACCCGGAAGTCGAATGAAGAGAAGGCGAATGTAGCAAGCCCACCCGGTAGGAGCGACGTAAATCGCGACCACGCACCTGGCCGCTCACGGAAAGCCGATGTTTTCTTTTAAGGGCGCGCTGCTGCGCGTTCTTGTTTCTGCACGGGGTATGGGCGCGGTCGCGACTTACGTCGCTCCCACGGGGATTCCGTTGCGCGGCACGATCAGACCGGCGTGGGATTGCGGTAGGCGAAGCCGGCCTGGTGCCAGTAGGGGTAGGGCTTCGGGCGCTGGCTGGCCTTGTCCAGTTTCGCCACCTGCTCCGGGGTGAGGTTCCAGCCCACAGCGCCGAGGTTCTGCYTSAGCTGCTCCTCGTTGCGCGCRCCGATCACCACGGTGCTGACGGTGGGCCGCTGCAGCAGCCAGTTCAGCGCGACCTGCGGGATCGACTTGCCGGTTTCCTGCGCGACCGCGTCCAGGGCGTCGACCACGTCGTACAGATAGTCCATGTCCACCTGCGGACCGGCATCGTTGGCGGCCTGGGACTGCAGGCGGCTGGTCTCGGGCAGCGCCTGGCCGCGGCGGATCTTGCCGGTGAGGCGGCCCCATCCCAGCGGACTCCAGACCACCGCACCCACGCCCTGGTCGACGCCCAGCGGCATCAGCTCCCATTCGTAGTCGCGACCGACCAGCGAGTAGTACGCCTGGTGCGCGACGTAGCGCGTCCAGCCGTGGCGATCGGCGGCGGCGAGCGACTTCATCAGGTGCCAGCCGGAAAAGTTGGACACGCCGAGGTAGCGGATCTTGCCGGTCTTCACCAGCGTGTCGAGCGTGGACAGCACTTCCTCGACCGGCGGACGCGCATCGAAGCCATGCAGCTGGAACAGGTCGATGTAGTCGGTGCCCAGACGCTTGAGAGCAGCGTCCACGGCGTTGATCAGATGATGGCGCGAAGAACCCACCTGGTTTTCGCCGTCGCCGAACCGGAACGTGGCCTTGGTGGAAATGATCAGCGAGTCGCGCGGCCTGCCCTTGAGCGCTTCACCGAGGATCTCTTCGGCCGCGCCCTTGGAGTAGATGTCGGCGCTGTCGAACATGTTCAGGCCGGCGTCGAGGCAGACATCGACCAGGCGGCGCGCTTCGGCCACGTCGGTACTGCCCCACGCGCTGAACAAGGCGCCCTGCCCGCCGAAGGTGCCGGTACCGAAGGAGAGCACGGGGACGCGGAAGCCGGAGGCGCCGAGATAGCGGTATTCCATGACGAGGGTCCTGAAACGGGGGAGTGCGCCATTGCACTCCCCCGCCACTGCAACGGCAAGCCCTCGCGATGGAACGCTTAGTTCGCGCTCGCGGCAGGCCGCACGATGACTTCGCTGACATCGACGTCGTCCGGCTGCTCCACCGCATAGGCGATGGCCCGCGCGACGGCCTCGGCGGGAATCGCGACTTGGCGGAAATCCTCAAGCCACGCCTTGATGCCGGCGTCGCTGGTGGTCTCGGCCAGTTCGCTGGTGGTCACGCCCGGCGACACCACGGTGACGCGGAGATCGCCGTGCTCCTGGCGCAGGCCTTCGGAGATGGCCAGCACCGCGTGCTTGGTGGCGCAGTAAACGGATGCACTGGGCCACACGCGATGGCCGGCGGTCGACGCGACGTTGATGATCTGGCCACCGCCCTGTGCCTGCATCACCGGCAGCGCAGCGGCGATTCCGTGCAGGACGCCGCGGATGTTGACGTCGATCATCTGGTTCCATTCGTCGATCTTCAGCGCGGCCAGCGGCGACAGCGGCATCACGCCCGCGTTGTTGACGATCACGTCGAGCCGGCCGAACTCGCTGCGGGCGAAGTCGACGAAGGCCTGCACGTCGTCGAGTCGGGTGACGTCGAGCGCACGCTGGCGGGCGGTGCCGCCGGCGGCTTCGATCCCGGCGACCAGCTTTTCCAGCCGGTCGGTGCGGCGTGCGCCCAGCACGACCTTCGCACCGCGACGGGCGAGTTCGCGTGCGGTGGCATCACCGATGCCGCTGCTGGCACCGGTGATGGCGATGACTTTTCCTTCGATTCCGGACATGGGATACCTCGTTGGGGGGAAACACGGCGCGGGGTGCGCCGGGACGGGGCGCAGTCTGGGCGCCGCTGCCGATGCGTCGATATCCGGTTCCTCCACGATCCTTGCCTGATCCTGCGAGCGCCCGGTCTATCCCATTCCATCGCCGGATCCACTGCGTAGACTCGCTGCATGCCCCACGTCCACCCCACAGGCGTTCCCATGCCCGATTCGCCCACCCCGCTCGATGACCGCGTCCGCGAACTCGCCGCGCTGATTGAACGATCCACCGGCAAGGACGGTTTCCACACCACGGCGATCCCGGCCCTGAACTTCTCGCGGCTGAGCGCGCCCATGCAGCTGCCGATGCGTGGCGTGCAGGAAGCCGCGCTGTGCCTGATCGTGCAGGGCGCCAAGCGCGCGATCCTGGCCGACGAGGTCTACGAGTACGACGCCAGCCGCTTCGTGGTGGCTTCGGTCGACCTGCCGGTGACCGGCCAGGTGGTCGAAGCGTCCGCCGAGGCGCCGTACCTGTGCCTGATCCTGAAGCTGTCGGCCGCCACCATCGCCGAAATGGTCACCGAGGCCGAATCGGCGCAGGCACCGTTGCCGCCGCCGTCGCGCGGGCTGTTCCTCCAGCCCAGCAGCGTGGAGATGCTGGATGCGGCGACCAGGCTGGTGAAACTGCTCGATACGCCGCGCGACATCCCGCTGCTCGCACCGCTGGTCGAACGCGAAATCCTGTACCGCGTGCTGTGCAGCCCGCAGGGCGCGATGCTGCGCCACATCGGTATCGCCGACAGCCAGGGCCAGCGCGTGGCGAAAGCGATCCACTGGCTGCGCGAGCATTACGCCAAGCCGCTGCGCATCGACCACATCGCCCGCGAGGTGCACATGAGCGCCTCGGCCCTGCACCACCACTTCAAGGCGGTCACCGCGATGAGCCCGCTGCAGTACCAGAAGCAGTTGCGCCTGCAGGAAGCGCGCCGGCTGATGCTCAGCGAAGTGCTGGATGCCGCCAGCGCCGGGCACCGCGTCGGCTACGARAGCCCGTCGCAGTTCRSSCGCGAGTACAGCCGCATGTTCGGYGCKCCGCCGSTGCGCGATGTCGAGCGCCTGCGCAACCTCTGAACCGTCCGGAAACCGTGACTGAACGTCGCGCCACGACGCGGGGCAGGCCGGTTGTTCCCCCTCCTGCGCGGGCGCACACTCTCGTGTGACACCTACGGAGGACCCGCCATGAAGGCGCCTGCCCTGCTGCTTACCGCCGTCGTCGCCCTGGCCATCGCCGTTCCCGGCATGGCCAGATCCGGGAACGTCACCGATCCTGGCCTGCCGCGCAGCGTACCCACCGAAGGCGGCGCAGTGAGCGTCAGCTGGACGGATCCGGCCGCCTTCAGCGAGCTCAAGTACAGCGGCAACCGCTGGGAAGCCGAGCGCGGCACGTGGGTCACGGATCTGGCGACCTATCTGCGCGACGAAGCCGGCCAGCGTCTCGCCCGTGGCCAGACCCTGGACATCACCATCACCGACATCGAGCGTGCCGGCCGCTATGAGCCGGTCGTGCGCACGGGGATGGACCACATCCGCATCGTCAAGGACATCTACCCGCCGCGCATGAAGCTGAACTTCGTGGTGAAGGGTCCCGATGGACAGGTGATCGCCGAAGGCGAGCGCAAGCTCGTCGACCATGGTTTTTTGACCGGATCCAACCTCAACAGCAGCGATGCGCTGCGCTACGAGAAGCGCATGGTCGACGACTGGTTGCGCCGCGAGTTCAAGGCCAACGCGGCGCTGACCTCGACGCCCTGATCCCGGGGCTCACGGCGCCGCATCGCGCGGCGCCGGTTCGTGCGGATAGACCGCCGATACCGAACACTGCACCCGTATGCCACGGCGCGACCAGCGCCGCTCGTCGCCGGGGATCCACGCATCCGCGTTGCCCGAATCGAAAAGGCTGTTGCCGCCGCTGTCCTGGGCGACGACGCGGTCGCCGGGATTGCCGCAGATGAGGCCGATGCCCACGCCGGAGCGGAAGGTGATGGCCGGTGCCGAATCCAGATCCGGGCAGCTCTGTGCGAGCTCGACGCGGTAGTAACGGTGTCCACCCGAACGTCGCGGCGAAAGCTCCACCAGCATGCCCTGGCTGTCCTCCGACCACGCGCGCAGGTAGCGCGGGTTGAAGCAGAAGCTCGAAGAACCGGCGAAACCGCGCCGCTTCGGCGCACGCACTTCCACCGTCTCCAGCGTGGTCAGGCCATCGTCCGCCGGCACCGTCGCGGCACGCGCCATCGCGGCGTATTCGCGTGCATCGATGGTGGCGATGGCCGTCACCGCGCAGGTCGCTTCGCCGATGCGCACATATTCCTTCCCGGTGCCGCACACCCAGCCCTCGCGGGCCAGCAGGACGGCATCGTCCCCGCCGGCGCCCGGACAGCCGCTGGACAGCGCGATGCGGAAACGCTGCCCGTCGCGGCCCTGCACGGCCAGTTCCGTCGACGAAGCCTGGCGCACCTCCGCCATCTGGCGGGCATCCAGGCAGCCCGGGGCGGGCGCAACGCGCGGCGGCGCGTCGGGGGGCTGCGCATGCGCCTCCGCGGGCAGCACCAGCGCCATCAACAAGGCCAAGCTCCATCGCATCCGTGCCATCTCCCCGGGGAACGCGGCGATGGTAAACCAGGGTTGTGGCATGCGGGTGGCGGCACCATATCGGGGACATCCCTCCCGCGGAGCACGTCCATGACGACCTTCGACCTCACCCCGCCCTCCGATGCCCAGCGCACGGCGTTGATCGCCGGCCTCAGCGAAGACGAGCGTCGGGTGCTGCTGCAGCACGGTACCGAAGCGCCGTTCTGCGGCGTGTTCCTGGACAACAAGCAGGACGGTACCTACACCTGCCGCCTGTGCGGCCTGCCGCTGTTCCGTTCCAGCGCGAAGTTCGACTCCGGCACGGGCTGGCCGAGTTTCTTCCAGCCCGTGGACGAGGCGCACATCGGCCGCATCCGCGACGCCAGCTATGGCATGGTCCGGACGGAGATCGTCTGCGCGCGCTGCCAGTCGCACCTGGGCCACGTGTTTCCGGACGGTCCCCCGCCGACCGGCGAGCGGCACTGTCTGAATTCGGTCTCGCTGGCCTTCACGCCACAAGGCGAGCCGCTCCCGGATCCGCTGCAGCGTGGCGGCGCGGAAGCGCAACCGGCCGGCTAGCGCGGCCGCTGTCACGGGACGGGCACATGACGGCGGTAGCCTGACCGTCATCCCACCGTCGTCCGGCGGTCACGCATGGCCGCATCTTTCGACACGCACGTATCCCCGGCGCCCCCTGGCGGGCTGCCGGCTGCACTCTGGCTGTACCGGTTCGATGGCGAAGGGTGCGCGCATGCGCTCGACGCCGCGTCCACCGGCCTCGGTGCGCTGGGCGCGCCCGATGCGGGCTGGCATTGGGTGCACCTGGACCTCAGCGACGTGCGCAGCGCGCAGGTGGTGGCGTGCCTGCCGATCCCCGACGACGCGCGCGAGACGCTGCTGTCGCCGGATTCGCACGTGAACCTGCAGCGCGAAGGCCGCGCGATCCATGGGGCTTTCGTCGACTGGGTGCACCAGCGTGGCGTCGACCTGGCGGCCGAGGGCCAGCTGCGGGGCGACGACGGCATCGGCTGGCTGCACTTCGCGATGACGGAACACCTGCTGGTCACCGCACGCCGCCAAGCCCTGCGGTCGGTGGAAGCGGCGCGCCGCGCGCTGATCGCCGGCGCACCTGCGGAGACGCCGGTGCGCCTGCTTGAGCTGGTGGCCAGTCGCTTCGCGGACACGGTCGAGCGCAGCAGCGACGGGCTGTCGACCCGGCTGGACCGCATCGAGGACCGCGTGCTGGCGGACAGCATCGGCGAAGAGCGACGCGACCTGGCCCAGCTGCGCCACCAGACCGTGCGCCTGCATCGGCCGCTCACCGCGATGCGGCGCGTGCTGAAGCCGTTCGAGCAACGCCACCCGGGGGATGTCGACGACGAACTGCTGTCCGCCATCGCGCGCCTCAACCAGCGCTTCGACGATCTCGACGGCGATGTCGGCACGCTGCAGGAGCGTGCGCGCCTGCTGCAGGACGAAGTGGCCGCCAAGCTCGCCGAGCGCACCAACCGTCATCTCTACGTGCTGTCGATGATCACCGCGCTGCTGCTGCCGCCGAGCCTGGTCGCCGGCCTGTTCGGCATGAACCTGCCGGGGTTGCCGTTCGCGCACAGCTCCCACGGGCTGGCGTTCGCGCTGCTGCTGGGCGTGGCCTCGAGCGCGCTGGTCTACGGGCTGCTGCGGCGCATGGGCGTGGCGCGCTCGACCTGAGCGCCGCGCGCGGCCGCGCTATCCTAGCGGCCTGATGACGCTTCCCCTCCGCATCGCCACCCGTTACGTCACCCCGCTGCGCGAAGGCGGCTCGATGCCTGCCGTGGTCGAGGCCGACGACGACGGCCTGTATGTCCTGAAGTTCCGCGGCGCCGGCCAGGGACCGAAGGCGCTGGTGGCGGAAGTGATCGCCGGCGGTCTGGCGAAGGCGTTGAAGTTGCCGATGCCCCACCTGGCACTGATGGACCTGGATGCCGACCTCGCCCGCACCGAAGGCGATCCGGAGATCCAGGACCTGATCAAGGCCAGTGCAGGGCTCAATCTGGCGATGGACTACCTGCCCGGCGCCGTCAATTTCGATCCGGTGGCGGAACAGCCCGACGCGGACCTCGCCTCGCGGATCGTCTGGTTCGACGCCTTCATCAGCAACGTCGACCGCACGGCGCGCAACACCAACCTGCTGATGTGGCACCGCCGGCTCTACCTTATCGACCATGGGGCGGCGTTGTATTTCCACCACGGCTGGGATGGCGATACCACCGGAGCCGGCAAGCCGTTTCCGCTGATCCGCGACCACGTGCTGCTGCGCTGGGCTTCCCGGTTGGCCGATGTCGATGGCGAGCTGGCATCGGCCCTGGCGGACGACGTGATCGCAACGATCGTGGCCGAGGTACCCGACGCCTGGCTGCAAGGCCCCGATGGCTTCGGCGACCCCGCGACGCAGCGCGCCGCCTACGTCGAGTACCTGGTCCGTCGGGTGGCGCAGCGTGGCGCCTTCGTGCATGAGGCGATCCGTGCACGCGGCTGAAACGTACGATTACGCGGTGATCCGCGTGGTCCCGCGCGTGGAGCGCGAGGAGTTCGTCAACGTCGGCATCATCCTGTCGTGCGAGCGCGCGGGCTTCCTCGAGGCGCGCATCGAACTGGACGAGGCGCGCCTGCGCGCGCTCGATCCCGCGATGGATATCGAATCGCTGCGTCGCCACCTGCAGACCATTCCCGCGATCTGCCGCGGCGGCGAAGCGGCCGCGCCGATCGGACTGTTGCCCCCGCGCGCGCGCTTCCACTGGCTTACCGCCAAGCGCAGTTCGATCATCCAGACCTCGCCCGTGCACATGGGGCGCTGCGGCGATCTGCCGGCGACGCTGGAGCACCTGATGGACCGCATGGTGCGGCCGCCGAAGGCCACCACGCCCCGATGAGCGTCTATGTGGACGATGCGGTCACCGTGTGGCGCGGCCGCCGCTGGGCCCACCTGATGGCGGACACCCTGGACGAACTGCACGCGATGGCGGAACGGCTGGGCGTGCCGCGGCGCGCGTTCCAGGACAAGCGCAGCGGCGCGCACTACGACCTGACCGAAGAACTGCGCGAGGACGCGCTGCGGCTGGGGGCCCTGGCCGTTTCCCGCCACCGCGACCGCGAGCAGGTCCGTGCGGTCATCCGCATCGCGCGCGCGCAGTGGAGCGGCCACGCGGCAGACCCCTGATGCCGTAGAGCCGAGCTCGCTCGGCTCCTTGGTCTTTCAATCCCCCGGTGGAGCCGGAGAGCAGCGGAGCAAGCTCGGCTCTACGGGGCACTCAGAGCTGTTGCGCCTTGCCGCTGCGGATCGCCTCGTCCAGCAGGCGGTCGACGTCCCGCTGCAGCCTGTCGGTCGCCGCCATCTGCTTGCGCGCCAACGCCTCCTGCTGCCGCGCGAGCGGCTCCTGCTGGCGGGCGAGGACCTCCTGCTGGCGGGCCAAGGCCTCCTGTTTGTCCTGCAGCGCCTTCATGCGGCGGTCGTTGGCGGCATCGAGGGTGTCGTCGCCACGCAGCGCGGCGGCGGCCTGATGCTGCGCGATCTCCGACATCTTCACGCCCAGTTCGCCCTGTCTCGAGCCCAGTTCGCCCTGGCGTTCGCCGAGCGCACCCTGCTGTTCGCCGAGCTGGCCCTGCTGCTCGCCCAGCGCATGGACCGGTGCATGCGCGTCTTTCATCCGCTGCACCGTGGCGGCATCGCGCACCACGTACTGCTTGCCGTTCTTCCGCACCCACAGCACCGGGGCATTGCCCTGCCGCAGGTGCTGGGCGGTGCGGATGTCGTCGCTGTGGCCCGCCATCGTCACGTCGTCGCCTTCGATCAGCACGTAGGCATCGCCGCCGCGCGTATCACTGATGCTGAAGGTGCCCCGAGTGCGGAGCGTGGGCGGCGGCGGCGGTGCCGGCGGCGCGATGGTCGGCGCTGCGGGGGGAGCGGGCGGGGCCGGAGGGGCCGGCATGTCG
>NZ_JBGFFG010000038.1:0-14971 GCF_056175765.1 Pseudoxanthomonas sp. LjRoot204_2
GGTAGCTGGGATCGAACGCCTGGAAGGTCATCGAGGCGACTTGCACTCCATCCCGGTAGCCAACGACCGCGTTGGTCATCGGCGAGCTGTTACCCCAGCTGTAATACCGGAAAGATGTCAGCTTGAACTCGGCACCATTCGCCGAGCGGATAGCCATGCCTTTCGCAAAGCCATTTACGCCGTCGTCATAGGTAATCGCGGAAAAGCCACCATCGCTGCTGGCGAGGAACGAGTTGTCATACCACTGAATCGAGCCCAGGCTCGAGCCGGCGGTATCGCTGATATTGACGATCTGGATGGAAATGCCGCCGATATCCACCGAGCCACCGTCGCCATCTGCGGCGACGCCATCCCCCAAGCCCGCATTGCTGGTGAACGTCAGCGTCGCGGCGCCGGCATGCGTGGCCATGGCGGCCGTGCCCGCCAACACCATGACGCCGAACAGGCGGCCGAGCAGGCGGACGCGGCGCGCGGCGCCGGAAAGAGTGGACATGTGGACCCCTGGAAAACGTGAAGGTGCATCGCATCACGGCAACCCCCGAAGGCTGCCGTTCCCTGGCCACGCATGTCAGCCCCGCCTCACGGAGGGACCTCCCCGACATGCACGATCCAACCTCGACCGGAGGCGCATCGACGCCCCCTGCTGGTGCGGCATGGTAACGGCCACAGGCGGCATGCTCCAGCACCCGCGTCCCACTGCGCCAGCGTCCGGGCAGATGCAAGGCGTGTGCCTGCGAGCGCCTCGTTGCGTCCCGCCACCCTCAAGACTGGCCGCGCGAGGCCGCTAGTAATGGCCGATACGCTCGCATCCCCGGGTAACGCCCCACCCCATGACCGGCACGTACAACGAGATCCTCGTTCTCTCTTCCCTGCTGGTCGCCATCCTCGCGTCCTATACCGCCCTCGACATGGCGGGTCGCGTCGCGACCACGCACGGCACGGCCGCACGCTGGTGGCTGGCCGGTGGCGCGTTCGCGATGGGCCTCGGCGTCTGGTCGATGCATTTCGTCGGCATGCTGGCGTTCCACCTGCCCATTCCGCTGGGCTACGACCTGGCCCTCACCGTCTGCTCGATGCTGGCCGCGATCGGATCCTCGGCCTTCGCGCTCTGGCTGGTGTCGCGGCCGCAGTTGCCGCATCGCCGATTRCTGCTGGGCGCGGTGCTGATGGGGACGGGCATCGCACTGATGCACTACATCGGCATGGCGGCGCTGCAGATGCAGCCCGGCATCGAGTACCACGCCGGCTGGTTCACCCTGTCGATCGCCATCGCGGTCGCGGCCTCCGGCGCGGCGCTGTGGATCGCGTTCCACCTGCGCAGCGGCGGCCGCCGCAAGTACGCGCTGCGTGCGCTCGCCGCCGTGGTGATGGGCTTCGCCATCGTCGGCATGCACTACACCGGCATGGCGGCGGCGCGATTCCCGGCCGACAGCTGGTGCGGGGCGGCCCGGGACGGCGGCGTGCCGGCGCAGTGGCTGGCGATCCTCGTGGTCGTCGCGACGGTCGCCATCATGGGCATCGCGCTGATCGTGTCGGTGCTCGACCGGCAGATGCATGCGCGTACCCACCATCTGGCGCACTCGCTCGCACGTGCCAACGAGGAACTGGTGCAGGCCGCCCTGCACGACCCCCTCACCCGCCTGCCCAACCGCATCCTGCTGCAGGACCGGATCGACCAGGCCATCGAGAAGGCCAGGCGCAAGCGCGAGCAGTTCGCCGTCATGTTCCTCGACCTCGACGGTTTCAAGGGCATCAACGACGCCTACGGCCACCAGGCCGGCGACACCCTGCTGGTGGAGGTCGCGACACGCGTGCGCGGCCTGCTGCGTGGGCCGGACACCCTCTCCCGGCTCGGCGGGGACGAATTCGTCCTGGTCGTGGCCGGCACCGACCCGGATGACGCGGCCATGGTGGCGCAGCGCATCATCGATGCGGTGGGCGCGATGGCCCTGCAGGTCCACGGCGTCGAGCTGCATGTCACCGCGAGCATGGGCATCGCGCTGTATCCGTCCGATGGCGAAGACGAACGCGAACTCATGGCGCATGCCGACGCCGCGATGTACCACACCAAGGACAATGGCCGGAACGGCTACACCTTCTTCGCGCCCACGATGAACATCAGCGCCCACCAGCAGGTGAAGCTGCTGAACGATCTTCGCCGTGCGGTCGATCGCGGCGAGCTGGTGCTGCACTACCAGCCGAAGTTCGCGGCGCCGGACTACCGCATGGTCGGCGCCGAGGCCCTGCTGCGATGGCAGCACCCGGAACTGGGCCTGCTGCCGCCGGGCGCCTTCATTCCCGCCGCCGAACGCAGCGGCCTGATCCTCGCCCTCGGCGACTGGGTACTGGACGATGCCTGCCGCCAGATGCGCGCGTGGCGCGAGCAGGGCCACGACATCGCCCACGTGGCAATCAACCTGTCTCCATTGCAGTTCTCCTCGCCGACCCTGGTCGACACCGTCGCCGGTGCGCTGGAAAGGCATGGGGTGCAGCCGGCCTGCCTCACCCTGGAGATCACCGAGACCACCGCGATGCGCGATGCCGACGCCAGCCTCGGTATCCTCGAGGAACTCACGCGGATGGGGGTGAAGATCTCCATCGACGACTTCGGCACCGGCTATTCGAGCCTGCTCTACCTGAAGCGGCTGCCGGCGTCGGAACTGAAGATCGATCGCGCGTTCGTCCGCGAACTGGAAACCAATGCCGAAGATGTCGCGATCGTCGCGTCGATCATCGCGCTGGGCAAGACGCTCAACCTGCGGGTGGTGGCGGAGGGCGTGGAGACGACCGGCCAGCGACAGCACCTGCGGCAGCTGGGGTGCGATCTTTACCAGGGCTACCTGATGGGTGAACCAGTGCCGGCAGACCGGCTCTTCGTCCTGCAGGCCGAGACGCTGCCCGCCTGACAAGGCATCCGCGACGCGGGCTCAGGCAGCGTCGGCCACCGGCGGCGCTTCCATCGCCCCGCTTGCCTGGGGTGCCGCAAGGGCAAGACCGCGGGCCAGCGAACCCATCGCCGCGATATCGCCGGCACCCTGCTCGTCGAGCGCCTGCATCAGTCGTGCGGACAGATCCCACTCGCGGGCGACGGCCTGCCCCACCCGTGGCGCCCAGCGGTGCAGCAGTCCCGCGACCGTGTCCGCAGGCGGCAACGAGCCCTTCGTCGTCGCGCAGGCATCCCGCAGCACCTGCACGACCACGACGGCACCCAGGCCTTGCAGCAGGGCCAGCAGCTGGGCAGCGAAGACATCCTCGCGTCCGCCCGGCCGCACCGCCTGCGCCGCAAGCAAGGCCGTGCGCTGCGTGTGATCCCAGATCAGGTCCGGCAAACGCCCGAAGACGCCGCCCTCCACGCGCATCACCGGCTGCATCAGCGCGACCGCGACCAGATGGCGAAGGCCATCCACGCCGACCATCGCGACCGCCCGGTCCAGGCTCTCGACCGGCGCTTCGTGGCGGCGATACAGCGCACTGTTGGCCAGCTTCAGCAGGTTGGCGGCAAGTGCGGGATCGCGTCCGATGATCTCGGCGATGTCGCGACTCGACGCGTCGGCGTCGTTCAGCGTGCTCAACAGTTGTGGCAGCAGCTGCGGTCGCCGCGGCAGYCGCTGGGGATCCGTGACGAAGCGTTTCAGCGCCTGCCGCGCCGCGGCGATGATGGGCTCACTGTCGTCGGGTATCGGCGGCAATGCCGCATCCAGTCCCGCCAGCCGGAGCAGCGGCCCGGCCCAGTCGCGCGCGACCGCGGGCGACGCAGCAGCGCCGGCCGGAAGGTCTCCGGCGGGAGCGACCGGGGACGCCGGGCGCGCGGCCGGTGCCTCGCGTTTCCACCATCCCGTCATTTTCGCAAGCAGCGGCACAAGGACCTGCCTTCGTGGGCATGTTCGAGCTCATCCTATCGGCGGCGAGGCGCATAACTTGAGCAGGTCCATGCGTACGTCCGCGATCACGCCGGCATGACATCCGCTTCTCGCCCCGACCACATTGGTGAACGCTTCATCTTCGCGGTCACGCGATGTTGATCGCCATTCGGCGACCTTGGAAGCACGAGGGCATCAGACCCCGTTCCCTTTTTCCCCTTGGAGTTTCCCCCATGGATACGCAGAAGAAGATCCAGCACAGCCTCAATGACCTGATCGAGATCGCGCGCGACGGCCACGGCTTCTACACCGAAGCCGCCGGCAAGGTGAAGGATGCCGAACTGGCCGCCCTGTTCACGCGCATCGCCGGTGTGAAGCAGGACATCGTGGCGCGCCTCAGCGCGGTCGTTGCGTCCACCGGCGGCAAGCCGGCCGAGCACGGCACGCTGGTCGGCAGCATGCAGCAGTTCTACGGCAAGGTGCGCGCCACGCTGGGCGACACCACCTACGGCTACGTGGCCGAACTGGAAGAGTCCGAAGACCGCCTGCTGAAGGCGTTCAATGAGACGATCAACGACGAAGACACCCCGGCGACCGCGCGTGCGGAAGCGCAGGCCCTGCTGCCCAGCGTCCGCGAGTGCCACAACGTGATGCGCGACCGCAAGCAGGTCCTTAAGCACGCCAGCTGATCCATCGGCTGCCTGCCCGACAAGAGCCCCGCGGAAGCGGGGCTTTTCTTGTTCCTCCGTGCGCCAGCGTGCAACAGGCCGCACATGCCCGTCGCTAGCGCTGCTTCGTTTTCGCTTTTGTGTTCGTTTTTGTTTTCGTCTTGGCGCCGGTCTTCGACGCCAGCGCTGCGGCGATTGCGGTGAGATCCTGCTTCCTGCGCGCGTAATCCCCCCATGGATGGGCGCCCAGGCGCGCCATGCGACGCGGGGCGGACGCCAGGGTATAGGCGTCGCCCCCCTTCAGGCGACCCAGCTCCTCCCAGCGCAAGGGCATCGCCACCGGCGCGCCTTCGCGTGCGCGCAGCGAGAACGATGCCACGCTGGTCGCACCCCGGCCATTGCGGAGGTAATCGATGAAGATGCGTCCCTTGCGGAATTTCTTGGTCGCGGTCGCGACATAGGCGAGCGGATCGGCCGCCGCCATGGATTCGGCGAACGCGTGCGCGAAGTCCTTCACCCGGGGCCACGGACACGCCGGCTTCAGCGGCACCACGACATGCAGTCCCTTCCCTCCGGACGTGCGCACGTAGGAGGCCAGTCCGAGCGCACGCAACAGCGTTCGCACCTGCCGGGCGGCGGCCACCACGCGACCCCACGCCACATCGGGGCCGGGGTCGAGATCGAACACGACGCGGTCCGCCAGCTCGGGGGACTGCGCATGCGCGCCCCATGGATGGAATTCGATCGCGTTGAACTGCGCCAGTTCGAGCAGCCCGGCCTCATCGTGCACCACCAGATAGTCCGCGCGTGCGCCACCCTCTTCTTCCAGCGGCACCACGTCGACGCGCTCCATGCCCGGCGTATGGTGCTTCTGGAAGAAACACGGCCGGCCCGCGCCCTGCGGACAACGGACGACCGACAACGGGCGACCCTCGATTTCCGGCAGCAGCCATCGTGCCATCGCACGGTAATAGTCGAAGACCTGCCGTTTTGTGATGCCACTGTCGGGGAATACCACGCGTTCGGGGTGCGACAGTGCGACCGGCTGCGCATCGGTACTGCGGGAAGCATCGGTCGCCGGCATCGTCGTTTCCTTTGCGTCTCGTGACGGGGGCGTTCCGCGCAGGTCCGAGGGCCGCTTGTCGCGCCTTATCGCCTTCAGGGAGGATTGCCGCAGCAGGCCCTGGTTGCCCAGCCCGTGATGGAACACCTCGGCCACCAGAGTCGGCGTCACCCAGCGCGCGCGCCGCAGTTCCGGATCGTTGACCTCGACGCGCGCCGTCGGGGTACGGCGCACGCGCGGTGCCAACTGCGCGGCCAACGCGTCGAGCAGGTCGCGGCTGAATCCGGTTCCCACCCGTCCCGCGTAGCGCCAGCCGTTCGCACCGTCGGGCACCGCCAGCAGCAGCGCACCCAGACCGCTGCGACTGCCCTTCGGCGCCGTGAACCCGACGACCGCGAATTCCTCCGATGCGCGCTGCTTCACCTTCCGCCAGCTGTCCCCGCGTCCGCCGTGGTAGGGCGCGTCGGCGCGCTTGCTGATGATGCCTTCGAGTCCCCGCTCCAGTGCCATCGCCAGCGCCTCGTCTCCCCGCCCCACGATATGCGAGCTGTAGACCAGGCGGTCCGGCGGCGACTTCAGGATTTCCGCCAGCAACGCCTTGCGCTGGTACTGCGGGCTGCGCATCAGGTCCACGCCATCGACCTGCAGGATGTCGAAGATCACGTAGGAAAGGGTTGCGTTCTTCTCGCCGGACAGGGTCGCCTGCAGCAGGCCGAAATCCTCCTGCCTGCCCGCACCGGCCACCAGTTCTCCGTCCAGTACGGCGTCGTCCAGTGCCAGCGCGCGCAGCGCCGCGACGATGTCAGGCGCGCGTGCCGTCCATTCGATCTCGTTGCGGGACCAGAGGCGGACGTTGCCCTTGCTGATCTGCGCGATCAGGCGATAGCCGTCCCACTTGGCCTCGTGCAGCCAGGCATCCCCTTCCGGCACGTTCGCCTGCAGCTTCGCCAGCTGCGGAGCACGGAATCCCGAACGCTGGCGGCTTGCGCGCGCACCATCCAGGCGGGCCGCGCGCTTGGCCCACCGATGGCTGGCCTTCGCGACCGACGCCACACGCTTGCGTGCGCGGCCCGCGGCGCGGGAAGACGTCGCGCCTGAAGGTGGTACCACGTCCTGCAGAAGATCGTCCGCCTCGTGCGTACCCGCATGGTCGTCGCGCTCCTTGAACAGCAACCACTGCGGCCTGCGCGACGGCGTCTGCGTTCGCACCAGGTGCCAGCCACCCTTCAACTTGTCGCCGAACAGGCGGAAGCGCAGGTGACCCTTGGCCAGTTGCGCTCCCGCATCGCCGTCCGTGGTCCACACGCCACGATCGAAGGTGGCCACGTGGCCGCCCCCGTACTGGCCTTTGGGGATATCGCCCTCGAAGTCGGCGTAGTCGATCGGATGGTCTTCCACCTCGGCAGCCAACCGCTTCACCGCGGGATCCAGACTGGGTCCCTTGGGGACCGCCCAGCTCTTCAGGGTGTCGCCCACCTGCAGGCGGAAGTCGTAGTGACGATGGCTGGCATGGTGAAGCTGCACCACGAACAGGGGCCTCGCGCCACACGCGCGCCGCCCATCCGCGGCCGGTTCCGGCGTGCGATCGAAGCGGCGTTTGCKACGGTATTCCTGCAGGCTCATGGCGGTCCTCGGCCGCTGTTATGCCGCGCGCACCGTCAACGGGGCGTGCAAGGACACAGGCAACCCGCCCTCACCGCGACAAGAGGGTATTGCGCGCCAGCCACGCGTGGAGCGAGGGCGACATCGCATCGTCCAGGTCTATCCCGAGCGCGGCGTACGCATCGAGTGCGTCGCGCAAGCGCGCCAGCGGCGGCCACGCCGCGGCGGCCGGCCAGGCATCGGGTGCCCCGTAATGCGCGACCGCCGCTTGTTCGCCGCTGTGCAAGCGCTCACGCTGTTCCCGCAGGCGGCGCGCGATCCAAGTACGCAGGGGCGCGTGCACGACGAAGCCCTGCGATTCCAGCTCATGTCGCGCCTCATCGAGCATCGACAGGGCACCCCGGAACCACTCCGTGTGTCCGGCCGCCTGTGCGGGCACCTGCAGCGGCGGCGGTGCGGCATGGTCGCGCAGCGCACGCTTCCAGCGCGTTTCCCAGGCACGGGCCTCGCGGAGGCTGCCGGCCTCCGCCAGCCAGCCGCGATCCAGGTCGAAGAACGCGTAGTAACGCGGCGAAAACGCCTGCATCCGCGCCAGCGGATCGGTCGCGATGCCGAGTTTGGCGTGGTCCTCGTAGGCGCAGGGGAGCACGTAAAGGCAGGCGCGCCCGCTGGCGCCCGTGCCGACGCCGTCCACTGGCACGACGCGCCTGCCTGTCGCCATGCGTCAGCGCGACACCGCCTTGCGTGCGCGCTTGGCAGGACGCTTCTTGGCGGCCTTCGCGGTTTTGCGGGCAGGCTTCCCCTGCGCCGCCTTCTTCGTCGCGGCCTTCTTCGCAGGCGTGCGCTTCTTGCTGTCCAGGCTCTTCTGCAGCAGGGCCATGAAATCCACCACGTTGGTGGTGGCGTCCTCGTGTTCCACGTCGTCCTCCACGATCTTCGTGGTGGCCCCGCGCGACTTGATGCGCTTCTTGATGATGGCTTCCAGGCGCTTGCGGAATTCATCCTGGTAGTCGTCCGGCGTCCACGGTGCCGACATCGAGGCGATCAGGGTCTCCGCCATCTCGCGCTCCTTCGCCGTGATGCGGTAGTCGGCCGCCTTTCCGCCCGGCAGCTTGTACTCCTCCGGATCAACCAGTTCCTGCGGGTAGCGCAACATCAGCAGGACCAGCGCATCGCCTTCCGGTACAACCGCGCACAGGTATTCGCGCGTACGGATCACCACCCGCGCCACGCCGGCCTTGCCGGTGCTCGCCAGCGTGTCGCGCAGCAGCACGTAACCCTTTTCGGCCTTCTTCCCCGGCACGAGGATGTAGGGCTTCTCGAAGAACCTAAGGCCGATTTCCTTCCGGTCCACGAACGCTTCGACGTCCACCGACTCGTGCGTCTGCGGTGCAGCGGAAGCGATGTCTTCCTTCTCGACCACCACGTAGCTGCCCTTGTCGTACTCGAAGGCCTTGATGATGTCCTTCCACGGCACCTCTTCGCCGGTCTCGGCGTTGACGCGCTCGAAGCGGATCGGCTTCTTGTCGCGCGAGTCGAGCATGCGGAAACTGATGTCCACCTTGCGTTCGCCGGACATCAGCGAAACCGGAATGTTGAGGAGGCCGAAGGACAGGGTGCCGGTCCAGATGGGGCGTGCCATGGCGTGCCTGCGCGGAACGAGGGGCATCCATCGTGTGCAGCGCCCGCGGAAACCGATGTGAAGACGTCGGCGCCGGCAGCCGGACCGTCGCTCAGCGCAGCTGGCTGTCCTTGCTGCCGCGGCGGTTGTACAGACCGGCGCCGTGCTCTTCCTGGTCGGCCGCTTCCTGGCAGGCGACGCACAGGCGGACACCCGGCACGGCTTTCCGCCGCGCGGCGGGAATGGGTTTCTCGCACGCCTCGCAGTGGGTCAGGCTGGGACCCGTCGGCAACGCGCGGCGTGCGCGCTCGATCCCATCCTTCACGGTCGCATCGATCTGGTCCTGCACGGCGCCGTCGCCGGCCCATCCGGTTGCCATGGTGGTCTCCTCGCGGATCTCGGTTGCCAGGCCAGCTTACGCCGCCACCGGCAACCGGCTTTCACGAACAGGAATGGGGGCGTACCGGCGCCGCATCAACCGTGCGCCAGCGCATAGTCGATCGCCGCCACCACGGCCGCCACCTGCGCATCGTTGCACTGCTGTGGCGTGGCCTTGGGGCTGTCCGGGTACACCTCGGTGATGGTGGTGTAGCGCGCATCGGTGATACCGGTGCACAAACCCAGCGACGCGACCGGATACTCGATCACACCTTCGGCGACGACCGGCGAACCGATGATCTCGCCCTTCGCATCGGCCGGCGCGATATGCGTCACCGCCGCGACCGCGGCGATCACCGCACGCTGGAAGTCGGGCTGGCGGCGCTCGCTGTCGTCCACCAGGTAGAAGCCGTCCGGGATCTCGCCCGGCTCGTAAGCCTTGCCGTCGCGCGCGGCCAGCGCGGGACGGAATTCGGTCTCGTCGCTGTCGGTGGTCTCGTGCAGGTCGATATGCATCCGCACGCGCGTCCTGAGCGGTGCGACCAGGTCGATCAGCGCGGCGGATTCCTGGGCCGGACTGTCGGCCCGGAAGGAACGGTTCGGGTCCAGCGCATCGGCGTTCCAGCGGTGGATGCGCTCGTAGCCCCACGGGCTCACGCAAGGCACGACCAGCAGATTGGCCTTGCCGGCGTAACCTCCGGCGCGCTGCTCCAGGAACTGCAGCGCCCCATGCACGCCACTGGTCTCGTAGCCGTGCACGCCGCCGGTCACCAGCATCGTCGGCAGGTCGTCGTTCCAGTCGCGGCTGCGGACGGCGAACAGCGGATAGCGTTCGCCGGGGCCGTAGTCGAGCGTTCCATACTGCTGCACGTCGAAGCGGTCGCGCAGGGCGTCGACCGCCACCACGACATCGTCGACGTAACGCCGCCGCACGCGCTGCTGCCCGCGCCACTGCGCCTTTTCCGCCGCGTCCCAGGGCTGGCCAGGCGTTCCGATGGGATGGAAGCGTTCGAGGGTGGTCATGGCGACGATGGCATGGAATATCGGGGGCCGCACTATACCAGCGGGTCTGTCGCCTCCCGCGCACTGTCCTCTTCGCGCCAACGCGGTGAAAATGGCGCGACGTCTCCCGCATGAATGTCCGATGCCCCGCTACACCGGCCCCCTGCTCACCCGCGACACCGCCGCTGCCCTGCTCGCCGCCCGCGACCGCGGCGATACCCGCTGGCCGGGCTCGCTCGACCTCGGCCGTTCGCAGGACGAGGCATGGCTGGAGGCCGACGGCTGGCGCTGGCACGGCGTCGCGTACCCGTATCCAGGCAGACTCAAGGACCGCACGCTGTACGGATGGGACGGCGAGGACTTCGCGCCGGTGTCGCGCTATGCGGGGTCGCTGATCAAGCTCGTGCCCACCGAGTGGGGGGTGCCGACGTTCGAGATCGACGGCATCAAGATGCTGCCGACCTCGAAGGCATCGCCGCTGGACGATGCGCGCCGCAAGGTCGGCCTGGTCGAGCCGAAGGGAAAGACCGTGCTCGATACCTGCGGTGGCCTGGGTTATTTCGCCGCGTGCTGCCTGGAGGCCGGCGCCGCGCGCATCCTGTCGTTCGAGAAGAATGCGGACGTGCTGTGGCTGCGCACGCTGAACCCCTGGTCACCGGATCCGGGCGATGCGGCCGCCGCAGGTCGCCTGCAGCTGCTCCATGCCGATGTGTCGCAGGCGATCGCGCAGGTACCGGATGCGTCGGTGGATGCCCTGCTGCACGATCCGCCGCGCTTCGGCATCGCCGGCGAACTGTACTCGCAGGCGTTCTACGACCAACTCGCGCGCGTGGCGCGCCGTGGTGGCGCCCTGTTCCACTACACCGGCAGCCCCAACAAGCTGACCAGCGGGCGCGACGTGCCCGGCGAAGTGCTGAAACGGCTGGAGAAAGCCGGCTTCCGGGCACAGCGGGCGCTGGACGGCGTCATGGCCGTGCGTCGCTGACGCGCTGCATCAGTACTCCAGTGCGACGGCGTAGAGTCGAAGCCGTCCTGCGTAGGTGCCCTGCCGGTTTATCTCGAAGTACCACCACGGGCCGTCGGGATCGATGCCGTTGGTGTCGGTCACGATCACCGTGCTCTCTTGCATGATCGTCGGGGACTCCGGCACCGCCACCAGCGGCGTGCCATAGCTCGCGTAGGTCTCGAAGCCACCGCCGTGCTTCAGCGTGACCGGCGTGACCACGAACTGCAGGTCCCCGCCCGCATCGTCGGTGATTTCAAAGAGGAAGCGCAGGCGGACGCGTGTGCCGGTGAAATCGTCGGGACGACGCATCGTGAACGACATCGCCCCGGTGTTTCCCGTCCAGTTCACGCCGCGCGTGTGCACGTCGAACGTGCCGAACGTCGACCGCGACAGCGCATGCGCAGGCACCGTGATGTTGTGCGCGAAGCGCGGGCAGCGCGCCGGCTGCTGCAGGCACAGCAGCGACACCCTGTCGACGACGGGCGCACCCTTCCGCAGCAGTTCGTCGGAAGGGGGGGCGGCGAACGCTTGCCCGCAGGCAACCACGAGCAGTGCCGACATCATCGTGCGGATGGCCATGTTCCGTTCTCCATGAACGCGCCCTCGCGCGATGCGCGGGCTTGCACTCAGGCCCAACGCGGCGACGTGGCAGGAGCGGACAGGGCGGGGCTGCCCACGCCGTGCGTACGGCGCGACCGCCATCACGCCGTGGCGATGGTGCGCTGCAGCTTTCCCCTTTGGCCAATGTCCCGGCCGGAAGCGCTGTGGCCCACTGCCGGCACTTCACACCGGAGGTGCCGTCGATGTCGATCGCTGCGCTGCTGTGTCGTCCCGTCCCGCTCATCCCGTCCCGTCGCGGGGGCCTGTTGCTCGCTTCCCTGTTGCTGGTGGTGGCGAGCAGTCCGGCACTGGCGTTGACCGAAGTCACCGGCTTCGGCAGCAATCCGGGCAACCTGCGCATGCACAAGTACGTTCCCGCGGGGCTGGCCGCGGATGCGCCGCTGGTGGTCGCCCTGCACGGCTGCGCGCAGTCCGCGTCCAACTACGATGCCGAGACGGGTTGGGAGTTGCTCGCCAACCGCTTCGGTTTCGCCCTGTTGCTGCCCGAGCAGCAGACCGGCAACAACAGCAGCCGCTGTTTCAACTGGTTCGAGACGGCGGACACGACGCGCGGCCAGGGCGAACCGCTGTCGATCAAGCAGATGGTCGACCGCATGATCGCCGACCATGCGATTGATCCCGCGCGCGTCTACGTCACCGGTTTGTCCGCGGGTGGCGCGATGACCTCGGYGATGCTGGCGACCTACCCCGACGTCTTTGCCGGGGGCGCGATCGTGGCGGGCCTGCCCTACCGCTGTGCGACGAGCCAGAGCGCGGCGTTCAGCTGCATGAACCCTGGCAGCGACCTGAGCCCTGCCCAATGGGGCGCGAAGGTACGTGCTGCCAGCAGCTGGACCGGGCCCTGGCCGATCGTGTCGATCTGGCATGGCGATGCCGACTACGTCGTGCGCCCGGCTAACCTCACCGAGAGCCTGGAGCAGTGGGCCGACGTGCACGGCATCGATACCGTGGCGGACGCCACCGACACCGTCAGCGGCTTCCCGCACAGGGTGTACAAGGACGCGGCGGGCAATGCCAAGGTCGAAACCTACGTCATCACCGGCATGGGCCACGGCACGCCGGTCGATCCCGGCAGCGGCGAAACGCAGTGCGGCACCGCGGGCGCCTACATCCTCGACGTGAACCTCTGTTCCAGCTACTACATCACCCGCTTCTTCGGCCTGGACAACCTGGACGGCACGCCGCCGACCGTCGCCCTGACCTCCCCCGCCAACGGCGCCAGCGTCAGCGGTACGGTGGCACTGGCGGCCTCGGCCAGCGACGACATCGGCGTGGCGCGCGTGGACTTCCTGCTGGACGGTGCGCTGCTCGGCAGCGATGCCAGCGCGCCCTACAGCCTCGCCTGGAACAGCGGCGGCACCGGCAACGGCGCGCACGTGCTGCAGGCGCGCGCGCTCGACCTCGCCGGCAATACCGGCACCTCCGCTGCCGTGAACGTCACCGTCAGCGGTGGCACGAGTGGCGGCTCGCCGGTCACGGTCGTGTTCAACAACGAGGATGCCAACGATGGTTACGTGAAGGCCAGCGCCACCGGCGGCAGTCCGGCCGTCGGCACGCTGGAGGCGTACTACGGCCTGGCGATCGGCCGCGGCACCGACGGCAACCACAATCGCGCGGTGCTCTCCTTCGATACGTCATCGCTGCCGGACAACGCGGTGGTGACGTCCGCCACGCTGACGGTGGCCTACCGCAGCGCGAGCGGCGATCCGTGGAGCAATCCCGCCGGCAACACGCTGGTCGTTGATGTCCGCAGCGGCTGCCTTGGCGCATGCCCCATCGAAGCGGCGGACTGGGCCGCCGCCACGACCACCGCCAGTAGCGCGCAGGTGCCGGCCTTCAGCGGCGGCAACCAGACCAGTACCGTGTTCGATACCGCCGGGCGCGCGGCGATCAACCGCACCGGGCGCACGCAGCTGAAGTTGCGCTTCGCCGCCAATCCCTCGGCGACGCACTATGTGTGGATCGACCGCGGCGCGACCGCCAAGCTCTCGGTCACTTACACGCTGCCGTGACCGGCAAGGCCTGCCGCCGCTTCACGGCGGCGGCAGGATCTTCCAGAACATGCCCGCGCCCAGCTTCACCGACTGCAGTGGCTTGCGCTGCGCGGCGGGCTGGTTCGCGCGGAACATCTCGCGGATGTCGCCCATCACCTTGTCCGACTCCATGAAGTAGGAGTGCGCCAGCACGCTCTGGTCCACGCCGGAGACGTCGATGGTGTCCACGCCGGAGACCAGCACGACGCCTTCGCTGGTGTCGCCGGCGCGCGGCCCGCGGTTGACCTGCTTGGACGCCTTCAGCGCCAGGTCCTCCGACGACGCGTAGAGCGTGACCCGGCCACTCGCCCGCTGCAGCGCAGGCGCCAGTTCGGTGCGGAATACCTTTGCGTCGATGTCCGGTGCGGCGAGGATGATGCCGCGGAAGCGCCCGCGCAGTTCCGGCCGGCGGGTGACCAGGTTGCGCACGGCCTGGGTCAGCCCGCGCGTGCCCATGCTGTGCCCGATCACGTACAGGTTCTGCGCGCCGGAGCGGTCGGCGAGGTCGGACAGGAAGTTCTCGATGTACGGTACCGAGCGCGCGATGCTCTGCTCGTCGGTGAAGTAGCCCGACAGCGCGGCCTGCGAAGGCCAGCTGTAGAACACCGGTGCGCCGTCGAAGCGCAGGTCGTACGCCAGCTGCGCCGTACGCCGGGCGGCGTCGCGGAAGCTGACGTTGTACCCGTGCACGAACACGAAGGCATTGCGTCCGCGGGAGGTGCCCACGCGGTCGTAAAGGCGCGCGAAGAAGGGGGATTTATCCAGGCGGGTGACGTCCTGCAGGATAACGTRCTGCTTGGGATCCTCCTTGAATTCCAGCAGGTACCAGCGGGGCGATTCCAGTTCGCCGGCGACGTGGACCTTCGGGATGCTGATGCGCGCGGTGCCATAGGTGAGCTGGCGTGCGAGCGAAGGCGTGAAGCGATCGCCTGCGGGCAGCGAGGCGAATGCCGCCGCCGGCGCGCGGTTGGTGGCGTAGAACACGTCGACGTTGACGAAGTCCTGCTGCGGAGGCCAGCCCGACTGCGCAGCCCCGCGGGCCCGCGCTTCGCGCTCGGCCGCTTCGCGCGCCGTCGCATCGCGCTGCTGGCGCGCCCGCGCTTCGGCCTCGGCGGCA
>NZ_JBGFFG010000039.1:0-14574 GCF_056175765.1 Pseudoxanthomonas sp. LjRoot204_2
GTGCGGGCGACGCGCATGCTTCTGCGGGCCGTTGCGACGCGGCGTACGCTCGCCGGCCGGCTGTTCGGCCTTGCCCGGTGCGCTGTTGCCCCAGCGGATCGGGGTCTGCGGCTCGAAGCCCGGCACGTCGCGCAGGTCCACATCGCGGCCCAGCATGCGCACGATGGCGCGCAGGTACTTGGCTTCGTCCTGGGCGACGAGCGAAATCGCCTCGCCCGTCGATCCGTTGCGGCCGGTGCGGCCGATGCGGTGCACGTAGTCCTCGGCCACCATCGGCAGGTCGAAGTTGATCACCTGCGGCAGCTGGTCGATGTCGATGCCGCGCGCCGCGATATCGGTGGCGACCAGCACGTTGATGCGGCCGGCCTTGAAGTCGCTGAGCGCGCGCTGGCGGGCGCCCTGCGACTTGTTGCCGTGGATCGCCGCCGTCTTGATGCCGCTCTTGTCCAGGAACATCGCCAGCTTGTCGCTGCCGTGCTTGGTGCGGGCGAACACCAGCGTCTGCAGCCGGCTAYCCTTGGCCAGCAGGTGCAGCAGCAGGTCGCGCTTGCGGCTGCCATCGACGGGATGCACGCGGTGGGTGATGGTCTCGGCCACCGTGTTCTTCGGCGTGACCTGGATCTGCTTCGGGTCGTGCATGAACTCCAGCGCCAGTTCGCGGATCGGCTCGGCGAAGGTGGCGGAGAACAGCATGGTCTGGCGGTTCTGCTTGGGCAGCTTGGCCAGGATGCGCTTGATCGACGGCAGGAAGCCCATGTCGAGCATGCGGTCGGCTTCATCCAGTACCAGCACCTCGATGCCCGACAGATCCACGCTGCGGCGCTCGAGGTGGTCGATCAGGCGGCCCGGGCAGGCGATCACGAGATCCACGCCACGGCGCAGCGCGTCGAGCTGGTTGCCCATGCCGACGCCACCGTAGATCGTGGTGCTGGGAATGCGCAGGTACTTGCCGTAGCCACGCAGGCTGTCGTGCACCTGCACGGCGAGCTCGCGGGTGGGGGTCAGCACGAGGGCGCGCGGCTTGCGCGGGCCGCGGGCGGCGACTTCCTGCGGGGTGGTGGCGAGGTACTGGATCAGCGGCAGGCCGAACGCAGCGGTCTTGCCGGTGCCGGTCTGGGCGCCGGCCAGCAGGTCATGGCCAGCCAGGGCCAGCGGGATGGCCTGTTCCTGGATAGGCGTGGGCTGGGTGTAGCCCTGTTCGTCGAGGGCGCGCAGCAGGGCGGGCGCAAGGCCCAGGTGTTCAAACGTCATTGTCGAAGCTCCAAAGCCGGCCGGCCGGACACGCACGCCACGCCGGCACAGCGATGTGCGGCAGCGAAAGACGCGCGGAATGCGGCAAGACCGTGACTCGAAGCGTTCCCTGAAACCGCGCTGCGAGAAGGGGTGCGGAGGCGCCAAAAACGGCGGATCCGAGCTTGCGCAACGAAAGAAGTCGGAGCGGGGCGGGCGCGGGAACTCGCGGGGAATTCCCTGCGCCGGCGGACCATCGGGGAAAYGAACGGCCGCAGGCAAGCGGCGCGCACTGTACCCGAATCCGGGGCTGAATGGGGGAACGGAGGCTGAAACCCGCGTCTGCGACCGATTGTCGCACGGCCGGAAACCTTGATTTGTCAGGCGTATCATCCCCCGGGAAGACCGAGAAGCCGCCGCCATGAGCCTTCGCATCCTGCGCCAGAACGACACCCCGGTGGCCAGTCCGCCCGCCGAAGGCGTCGTGTGCCAGGCAGCCCGGGGCTGCAGCGGGTGCCTGGTGCGGCACCTGGCCGTCTGCGCGGCCCTGCCGGTGTCCAAGGCGCATGCGATGGAGGCGCTGGCCGATGATGCGCGGCTGAAGGCGGGCGAAGCGCTGGTGCGCGAAGGCGAACCGCGGCGCGGCGTGTTCACCGTGACCAAGGGCGCGCTGCGCCGCATCCGGCTGCTGCCGGATGGTCGCCGGCTGGTGGCCGGCTTCCTGATGCCGGGCGATTTCATCGGCTTCTCCGGTACCTCGCACTACAAGCACACGATCGAGGCCATCACCGACAGCACGTTGTGCGAGTTCTCGATGGCCGACATGCGCAGCCTGTGCCACGACCATCCGGAGCTCGAGCGCGAACTGCTGGAGCGCGCCTGCCTGGAACTCGATGCCACGCGCGGCAACCTGATGGCCCTCGCCCGGCTCAATCCGATGGAGCGGCTGGCGGGCTTCCTCGTCGACATGGCGCAGCGCCGCCGGCGGCAGGGCCAGGACGACAGCGAAGTGATCCTGCCGATGACGCGCACGGACATCGCCGACTACCTGGGCCTGACCGTGGAGACCGTCAGCCGCAGCTTCACCCGCCTGCGCCAGGAAGGCAGCATCGCCACCGACGATCCGCACCACGTGCGGCTGCTCAAGCGTGAGCGCCTGGACGCGTTGGCCGAAGCGCGGGCCTGAGGGGTTCGGGATGTGAAGGGGCGCTGGTTGTGGGAGCGACGTAAGTCGCGAAGGCGCACCGGGAAAGCCCTATCGCGACTTACGTCGCTGCCACATCCGACGGCATGGGCTGTTCCCGTACCAGTCTCCCATTCCGCAACCGGTAGCGCGTATCCACCACGCCGTCCGGCAGCGTCGCATGGCTGATGATCAGTACGCTGCGGCCTGCGCAGGCTGCGGCGACGTCGCGCATCAGCGCATCGGCCGTGTCCTGGTCGAGGCCCTCGGTGGGTTCGTCGAGCAGCAGCAGGGGGGCGTCGCGCAGCAGGGCACGCGCCAGGGCCAGTCGGCGCGATTGGCCAGCCGAGAGCGTGGCGCCGTTCTCGCCCACCCAGGTGGCCAGGCCGGACTCGCGGAAGCGGGTGTCCAGCTTCACCTGTCCAAGCACCTGCCATAGCCGCTCATCATCGGCATCGGGATCGCCAAGGCGCAGGTTCTCGCGCACGCTGCCGGAGAACACCGGGGCATCCTGCGGCAGCCAGGCGATGCGCGCGTGCCAGTGCGCCGCGTCCAGCGACGCCACCTCGTCGCCGGCGAACAACACGCTCCCCGCCTGCGGTGCCTGCAATCCGAGTACGAGCGCCAGCAGCGAGGATTTGCCTTCTCCGCTGTCGCCCGTCACCAGCACGCGTTCGCCGGGCGCGACATGCAGTTGCGCGCCGTCGAGCAAGCGTCGCGTCGAGCCCGGCCAGGCGAATGACACGTCGTCCAACTGCAGCGCACCGCATGCGGCCGGGGTTCGCGCGCCGGTGGTCACGCGGCCCGTCGCGGTCGGATCGTCCACCACGTGCTGAAGCCGCTGCGCGGCGACCGCGGCCGCACGCCAGGCCTGCCACGCCGGTGCGATCGCCGTGCAGGCTTCCAGTACGGCGACCGTCATGAAGAACAGGCCACCGGCTGCCGCGGCACCGATGCGTCCCGCGTGCACGGCCGACAACAGCACCCAGAGCATCGTCGGCAGCGTCAATGCGGTCGCCACGCCATGTGCCAGCGTCGCCAGCGCCAGCCGCTGCTTGCGCCGGAGTTCCCAGCGGGCGACGTCACGGCTGCGCGTATCCAGTGCTGCAAGCCATGCCATGGTGGCGTCCATCGCCGCCAGGTCCTGCTGGCCCTCGGTGCCTTCCTTCACGGCTGCGCGCAGGCGCATGCGCGCAGCCGCGCGTTGGTCTTCGAGTGCGGCCGCGCTGCGCACGGACAGCCAGGGCGCCAGCGCGGCGATCGATGCCAGCGCCGTCGCCAGCACCAGCCCTGCAGCCGGCAGGGCGGCGGTGGCCACCCCGGTTGCGATCAGGCACAGCGAGAGCACCGCGAGCAACGGGCCGACCGCCCGGACGAGCAGGCCGTCGACCGCATCGATATCTGCCATGAGCCGCGCCATCAGTTCGCCGATCCGATAGCGTCCGAGGCCCAGCGGCGCCAGCGGCAAGGCGCGGGCGAAGAACCAGCCGCGCAGGTCGCGCGCGATCCGCAGCGTCACATCGTGGCCCAGCAGTTTTTCGCCATAGCGCGACAGGATGCGCACGAAGGTCAGCGCTCGGATGCCGGCCGACGGCCCGAAGAAGTTGAAGCCGATCGCGGCGCTTCCGGCCAGCGCGGCTGCCGTGAGGAAATGCCCGGACAGCCCGAGCAGTGCGGTGCCTGCCAGCAGTGTCAGCAGCAGCAAGCCGATGGACAGGGCGATGCGCGGTCGGTGCGCCACCAGCACGCTGCGCAGCGTGTCCGCGTCCTTCTCCGGGCGTGCGGTCATGGTGTTCCCTCCTCCACCTGCAAGCGCCTGCCGCGGACATGCCATCTCCCGGTCATCGCGGCCTGGGCCGCCGCGCTGTGGGTGGCCATCACCACCGCGCGTCCGCGTGCGAACTGCGTGATCGCGCGCAGCACGCGGGCTTCGGTATCGGGATCAAGGAAGGCGGTGGGTTCGTCGAGCAGCAGCAGGTCGGGATCGTGCAGGAACACGCGCGCCAGGGCGACGCGCCTTGCCTCGCCGCCGGACAGCCCGAAGCCGCGTTCGCCGATCACCGTGTCCAGCCCGTCCGGCAGTCGTGCCGCGAAGCGCATGACCTGCGCCGCGCCGGCCGCCCGCTCCAGGTCGGCATCGCTGGCGTCCGGTCGCGCCATGCGCAGGTTGTCGCGCAGCGTGCCGGCGAACAGGAACGGACGTTGCGGTGCATAGCCGATGCGCAGGCCGGACGCACGCTGCAGGGTGCCCGCGTGCGCGGGAAGCCAGCCAGCCAAGGCTTCCAGCAGCGTGCTCTTGCCGTCACCGCTGGCGCCTGTCAGCGCGATGTGCTGGTCGCGCTGCAGGTGCAGCGTGATGTCGTGCAGCGCATCGTGCGTGGCGGCGGGATGGCGCAGTGCGGCGCCGTGCGCGCTGACCAGCAATCCGGGACGTGCTGGCACCGCTCCGCAAGTAGCGTGCAACGTTGGGCGTGCAGGGTCGTCCAGCAGCAGCGCGAGCTCATCCATCGCCGCCAGGGCGGCCGCACGGTCGTGGTAGTGCGTGGCCAGCCGCCGCAGCGGCGCGTAGAACTCCGGTGCCAGCAGCAGGCAGAACACCCCCACGCCCAGGCTCAGGGACGTATCGCGCAGGTCGAGCATGCCGAGGTAGGTCAGGCCCAGGTACAGCGCGATCATCGCCACGCTGAGCGAGGCGAAGAACTCCAGCACCGCCGACGAGAGGAAGGCGATGCGGAGTACGCGCAGGCTGCGCACGCGCAGTTCCTCGGCCGCGGCGCGGATGCCCGTGAGCTCGGTTTCTCCGCGCCCGTACAGGCGGATCAGTCCCAGCCCGCGCAGCCGATCTGCGAAATGCCCGCCCATCCGAGTGAGCGCCTGCAGCTGGCGCTGGCTCGCCGCCTGCGCGCCCCAGCCGACCAGCATCATGAAGACGGGCACCAACGGCATCGTCAGCAGCAACACCAGGCCAACGGCGCGGTCGACCACGAACACCGCCAGCAGGATCGCAAGTGGCACGGCCACAACCTCGGCGCGCAGCGGCACGAAACCGCCGAAGTACCCCTCCAGCGCATCGACGTGCGTGCCCATGCGTTCGGCCAGCGCGCCGCTCTGCTGCGAGCGCACCCACACCGGTCCGCGGGCGACCAGTCCGCGCGCGACGCGGGCGCGCAGGTCCACGCGGATGCGCTCGACGGCGTGGTCGGCCAGCCGCCGGCTGGTCCACCCCAGACCTGCGCGCAGCAGGAGTGTCGCCAACAGCGCGGCCAGCGGGGCCAGCAGCGTGACCGGAGCGGCGCCGTCCACGAGCGCGCGCTGCAGGCAAAGCGCGATCAGGGCGGCCTGCGGCAGCACGAGTACGCCGCCGGTGACGCCGCAGGCAGAAGCGGCGCGCAACGGGGTACGGGCGATCCCGCCGAGCGACGCCAGGCGTGCTTTTGCCGTCGCGCCCGCGGGCGCGTCCTTCATCCGTGCGCTCACGCCGGTAGTGGCTGGCAGCCAAGCGCGGCGAGCACGCCGTGCAGCGCGGGATGCCGCATCAGCCACGGCGAGGCGATCGTCAGCAGGCCGGCGAAAAGCACGAACGCGGCCGCCGCGCGCCGCACCGACGTGCGCTGCCAGTGGCGACCGAGGCGCGCGCCGGACCACGTCAGTGCGACCATCATCGGCAGCGTACCCAGCCCGAACAGCGCCATCGTCAGCGCGGCGTCGCGCGCGTTCGCCTGCAGCCAGGCCACTGTCAGCAGGCTGAGGCTCAGTCCGCACGGCAGCCAGCCCCACAGCGCACCCGCGGCGAGACGGCGCGGCAGCGTGTCCGCCGGCAGTACGCGCGCATGCAGCGGACGGAGCGCCTGCCACACCCTCGCACCCGGGCGCGCGAGGACATCCAGGCGACCGCGCCGGTCGAGCAGGCGCAGCGCCAGCACCACCAGCGCCAGTCCCACGCCGACGCGCATGGCGAGCACGGCGGTGTCGTGGCGCGCCAGCGACAGCAGGCCGCTGCCGAAAGCGCCGACCAGCGCACCGGCCAGCGTGTAGCCGCCGACGCGTCCGAGGTTGAGCTGCAATGCGCTGCGCCAGCCGGCGCGGGACGACGCCGCCGAAAAGCCGGTGGCGATGMCGCCGCACATGACCGCGCAGTGCGTGCTGCCCACCAGGCCCGCCAGCAGCGCGGCGAGCAGGACGGGAATGTCAGGGGCCATCGTCGCCTTCGCGGCGCGGTGGGGCGACAGGCGGGCGCGGCTGCGCCGGTCCGTCGTCGAGGATGTCGAGCGCGGGCGTGTCGAGATCGTCGAACTGTCCCTTGCGCACCGCCCAGGCGAATGCGGCGATCGCCAGGCCCAGCAGGACCAGGCTGATCGGCAACAGCATCAGCAGGATGTTCATGCCGCCGTCTCCGTGGAGGTGCGCGCCAGTCGCAACGCATTGAGGGTCACCGCCAGCGAGGATACCGCCATGCCGAGCGCGGCGATCCAGGGCGTCACCATGCCGGCCGCCGCCAACGGCACGGCGAGCAGGTTGTATCCGGCGGACCAGGCCAGGTTCTGCTTCACCAGGCGCCGCGACAGGCGCGCGATGCGCACGGCGTCGGCAATGCGCAGCAGCGACGGACCGGTGGCGACCAGGTCCGCGGCCTGCTGCGCCAGCGGTGCGCCTTCGCCCATCGCGATCGACACGTCGGCCCCGGCGAGCACGGGCGCATCGTTCAGGCCGTCGCCGACCATCGCGACGATGCGGCCCTCCGCCTGCAGCTGCCGCACGCGTGCCAGCTTGTCTTCCGGCGACTGGCGCGACTGCACCGAATCGATGCCGAGCGTGCGCGCCAGTCGCTGGACCGCATCGTCGCCGTCGCCGCTGGCGAGGTGGATGCGCATACCCTGCGCACGCAGGACCGCGATGGCGGCGGCCGCATCGTCGCGGGGCGTCTCCTGGAGGGTGAAACGGGCCACGCCGTGCTGGCCGTCGCCCAGCCACAGCGCACCGTCGTCGTTGCGCGCCGCGGCCCAGTCGGCGCGCCCGACGCGCCACCGGCGTCCCTCGACATCGCCCTCCACGCCCAGGCCGGCGTACGTCACGACGGACGCGGCCAGGTGGCGCACGTCGATGTCGGCGAAGGCGCTGGCGATCGGATGTCCGCTGTCCTTCTCCAGCGCCGCAACGACGCGCATGGCCGACGCAGCGTCCAGGTCGGTGTAGGCCTGCACGTCGACGCGCGCCGGGCGCCCGTCGCTGAGCGTGCCGGTCTTGTCGAACACCATGTCGGTGGCGCGCGCCAGCGTATCCAGCGCGTCGGGCCGCGTCGCCAGCACGCCGCAGCGCGCCAGTGCGCCATGCGCGGCCGCGAGCACCGCCGGCACCGACAGCGACAACGCGCACGGGCAGCTGATCACCAGCAGCGCCAGCGTCACTTCGAAGGCGCGTTCGGGCTGATACAGGCGCCAGCCGAAGTAGACCAGGACCGCCAGCGCCAGCAGGCCGACGACGAAGTGGCGGCCGATGCGATCCGCGAGCCGGGCCAGCGGCGGCCGATGTCCCTGCGCGCGATCCACCAGCGCCGCCAGTTGCGACAGGCGCGTCGCAGTGCCCGTGGCGGTGACACGCAGGCGCGCGGGTCGCTCGCGGCAGGTGGTGCCGGCGTAGACGGTCTCGCCGGCCTGACGGCGCACGGGGCGGGATTCGCCGGTCAACAGCGCTTCCTCGAAATCGGCTGCGCCGTCGAGCAGCGTGCCGTCGGCAGGCACGCCTTCGCCGGCCGACACGCAGACCACGTCGGCCACCCGCAGCGCCGATGGCGGAACCGATTCCCGCGTGCCGTCCCCACGCTCGCGGATCGCGAACACCGGTTGCGCCCGCGCCAGCGCATCGACCTGCGCGGTGGCCACGTTGCGCGCGCGTTGTTCCAGCATGCGTGCGGCCAGCAGCAGGAACACGAACATCACCGCTGCGTCGTACCAGACATGGGTGCCGCCACGGATCGTCTCCACCAGGCTGGCGAAGTAGGCCAGCAGGGTGGAACCGGCAATCAGCGTATCCATGCCGACGTGGCGCGCGCGCCATTCGCGCGCCATCCCGGCGAGGAACGGCCAGCCGCTGTAGAACACCACCGGCGTGCTGACCAGAAACGTCAGCCAGCGGAACAGGTCGCGCGTGGGCAGCGGCATGGTCGCGTTGACGTCCAGGTACAACGCTTCGGCCAGCATCATCGCCTGCAGCGAACCGAGGCCGGCCACGCCGAGCCGCAGCAGCCAGCGCCGGCGTTCGGACAGGCGCGCCTGTTCGCGCGCGTCGCCGGTGGCCAGGTAGGGCCGGTAGCCGAGCATCGCCAACCGGTGCAGCAGCGCGGAGAGCCTGGTGCGCGCCGGATCCCAGGTGATGCGGATCCGGCCGGTGACTGCGTTGGCGGTGGTGTCCAGCACGCCGGCCTCGCGGGCGAGTGCGCGATCGATCAGCCAGGCGCAGGCGGCGCAGCGCATGCCGTCGGTGAGCAGCACGATCTCGCGGCCACCGTCGACGGCGCGGCTGTGTTCGTCCAGCAACTCGCTGCGGTCCCAGCTCTCCAGGTCCAGCCGGTCGGCCTGCACGCGGTTGGCGTTCGCGCTGCGCAGGCGATAGTAACTGCCGAGATCCGCGTCCTGGATCCAGGCCGCTGCGGCGGCGCATCCGCCGCAGCAGAAGGCGTGGTCGCCCGCCGTGACCGGATGCCCGCTGGCGACCGGTTCGCCGCAGTGATGGCAGGACACCACGGGCGCGTCCATGACAGGGCTCAGCCGCCTCCGAGCGACGGTGCGAGCCTCGCGGCCTGCGTGTCCTTCTGCAGGCGGCCGCGGATGCGCCAGTGGGAGTTCTCGGGCGCGAGCTGCAGGTTCCAGTCGTGCCGCGTGTCTATCCGCGCCGGCGCCGTCCATCCGCGGGTCGTGCGCGCCAGCGGCAGGCGCAGGTCCTGCGCAGCGTCGGTGGGATGCGTCAGCACCAGCACGAGCGAGGCCTCGCGTGCGAAGTCGCCGGTCACGGCGGTCAGCGCCACGTGGTCCGGGCGGATCTGCACCAGAGCGCTCAGCTTGCGCTGCCGCGCGCGTTCGTCGGGCCCCAGGTCTGTGGTCTGGATTTGCGACACGCGCTGCACGTCGTCGATGACGGGATCGGCCCCGCCCGCGCGCACGGCGGTGATCACCAGCCAGATGCCGGCGACGACGGAGGCGAGCGGCAGGCCCCACACCAGCCACACCATCGGTTCTTTCCAGAACGGGCGCGAAGCGGGGGCGTCGGGTTTCGTGGTCATTGGATCGGTCCGAAGTAGCTGCTGTCCACGGTCTTCTCGGTGCCGGCATCGACGTCGCGGACGGTGAACGTCACGGCATGGCGGCCGCGCAGGCTGGCGGGAGCGGTGGCGGCGACGGGCAGCGACAGGACCTCCTCGGGCTCGGCACGCACCGCCAGCTCGCCGCCGCGCAGGCGGATGCCGGGCGAGGCCGACGACAGCATGACGACATAGCGATGCGATTGCTGGTCCTTGTTGACCAGTTTGAGGGTGTAGCTGTTCTCGACCTGGCCACCGGCGACTTCGCGATACAGCGCGTTGCGGTCGCGCAGGACTTCCGCGATCAGCACGTCGCGGTTGAACACGCCCCAGCCCCACGCCATCACCAGTGCCAGCAGGATGGCGCCATAGACGAAGATGCGCGGCCGCAGCACCTTCGACGGCTTGCCGTCGATGGCATTCTGGGTGGTATAGCGGATCAACCCTTTCGGGTAGCCCATCTTGTCCATCACGTCGTCGCAGGCGTCGATGCACGCACCGCAGGCGATGCACTCGTACTGCAGGCCGTTGCGGATATCGATGCCGGTCGGACACACCTGCACGCAGATCGTGCAGTCGATGCAGTCGCCCAGTTGTTCGGGGACGAACTTCGGCAGCGGCTCGATCACCGCGCCGGCACCGGCGAAGGTGATGGTGCCGTGCGCACCGAGGCGCTGGTCGGCGAGGCTGGGATGCGCGGCGGCGCGCATCACGTAGTCGTAGGCGGTGGTGTTCTGCAGCAGGCCGCGCGCGCGTTCCAGCACGCTGCCCAGGCCGCGCTTGCGCGGGCCGCGCGGTTCGCCGCGCATCGGGTCGTAGGCGATGATCAGGGTGTTGCGATCGAACATCGCGGCCTGGAAGCGCGCGTAGGGGCACATGTACTTGCAGACCTGCTCGCGCAGGAAGCCGGCGAAACCCCACGTGGCCAGCGCGTAGAAGAACACCCAGAAGGTTTCCCAGCCGCCCCAGGCGAACGGCCACAGGCGCGCGCCCAGGTCGGTGATGGGCGTGAAGAATCCGACGAAGGTGAATCCCGTCCACAGCGCGAACACGGCCCACAACACGTGCTTGCCGCCCTTGCGCAACAGCTTGTTCGCGCTCCAGGGCGCCGCATCCAGCTTCATGCGCGCGCTGCGGTCGCCTTCGGTCCAGCGTTCCATCCACAGGAACACTTCCGTCCACACCGTCTGCGGGCACGCGTAGCCGCACCACAGGCGGCCGGCGAGCGCGGTGAAGAAGAACAGCGCCATGGCCGCGATGATCAGCAGGACCGCCAGCAGCAGGAAATCCTGCGGCCAGAACACCAGCCCGAAGACGTAGAACTTGCGCGCGGGCAGGTCGAACAGCACCGCCTGGCGATCGTCCCACTTCAGCCACGGGAACACGTAGTACATGCCCAGCAGCCACCAGACGGCCGCCACGCGCAGGCGGTTGAGCGTGCCCGCCACGTCGCGCGGATACACCTTGCGTTCGCTGACGTAGAACGAGTTGCCCTGCGCATCGACCACATCCAGCGGGATGCGGCGCTTGCTGTCGGAGGCGGGGGAGGGAGGCGAGGCTGGCGTGGACATGGCAGTGTCTGTCTTGGCTGGCATCATGCTCGCGCCGCGCGGGCGCGCGAGGGAGCGACGGTTTGTCGCAGGCAGCGCTTGCTCAGTCCGGCGGCAGCGCGCGGTTGAAGCGACTCGCAGGGCGCAGCAGGATCCAGGTGAACAGACTGCTGGCGGCCGTGGCGAGCCAGAACATGAAGAAACCCAGCGTGTAGCCGAGTTCGCGGCTGATCGCCAGGTCGGGGAAGGTCATGTCGCGCAGCGTCAGCGGGTCGACGAAGGCGAAGAACACCATCGTCGCCACGCCGGCGGCGAAGAAGCTGGGCCAGAGCACCGCCCCGACGCGCTGCGCGAGCGGCCGGGGCGGGTGGTCGAGGCGGGGCTCGGTGAAATCGGTCATTTCGCGCCGGCTGCCGCCTGACCCTCCTTGTGCGAGAGCGACCAGACGTACGAGGCCACGAGACGCGCGCGGGTTTCGCCCAGCAGCTCACGGTGGGCGGGCATCACGCCATGGCGACCCTTGGTGATGGTGGTGCGCATGCTTTCCTTGCTGTTCCCGTACAGCCAGTAGTCGTCGGTCAGGTCGGGCGCGCCCAGTTCCTGGTTGCCCTTGCCGTCCACGCCGTGGCAGGCCACGCAGAGGCCATCGTACAGCGGCTTGCCCTGGGCGGCCATGAAGTTGTTGCTCATGCCTTCCTGCGGGTTGTTCAACACGTTGACGTAGGCGACGACGTAATCGACCGCGTTCTCGCCGCCCATGTTGGTCAGCGCGGTGCCCCATTCCGGCATCACGCCTTCGCGACCGTCCAGCACCGTCTGCAGCACGAGGTCCGGCGTGCCGCCCCAATGCCAGATGTTGTCGGTGAGGTTGGGATAGCCGATGGCGCCCTGGCCCGACGAGCCATGGCAGGTGGCGCAGGTGTTGTTGAAGATCGAGCGGCCCAGTGCCAGCGCCTTCGGATCCTGGGCGAGCTGGTCGATCGACTGTCCGGCGAAAGGCGCGAAGGTCGCTTCCAGCTTCTTGTCCTGCACCGCCTTCACTTCGTCGTGCTCGCCGGTGGACGACCACTTCGCGTAGCCGGGCACCACGCCCAGGCCGCCGTACCAGGCGATGTAGCCGATGCTGAAGACGATGGTGATGTAGAAGAGGTTGATCCACCACTTCGGCAGCGGCTTGTTGTACTCGGTGAGGTCGCCGTCCCACACGTGCGAGGTGTCTTCGGGTGCGGGGTCGCCGGGACGACGGCGTCCGGTCCACCACAGCAGCCACACGCAGCCCAGGATGTTCAGGACGACCAGCGCGACGATGAACCAGATCCAGCCTGCGCTCATGGGTTGTTCTCCCCTTCCTCACCCAGCGGCATGCGTGCCGCATTCTCGAAATCCGCCTTGCGGCGCGGGCTCCACGCCCACGCCCAGCCGGCGATGAACAGCACGATCAGTGCCCCTGTCACGATCCCCGAAACCATGGCTCAGCCTCCCCTCGGCGCGGCCTTGCCCAGCCCTTGCAGGTAGGCGACCACGGCGTCCAGTTCTGTGCGGCCTTCGACATCGGAGGCGGCGTTGTTGATCTCTTCGTCCGTGTACGGGTCGCCGATGCGCTGCAGCGTCTTCATGCGCTGGGCCACCTCGGCGCCGTCGACCTTGGCGTTTTCCAGCCAGGGGAAGGACGGCATGTTCGATTCCGGCACCACGTCGCGCGGGTTCAGCAGGTGCACGCGGTGCCAGTCGTCGGAGTAGCGACCGCCGACGCGGGCCAGGTCCGGTCCGGTGCGCTTGCTGCCCCATTGGAACGGGCGGTCGTAGACCGATTCGCCGGCCAGCGAATAGTGGCCGTAGCGCTCGGATTCGAAACGCAGCGTGCGGAYCATCTGCGAGTGGCAGTTGTAGCAGCCCTCGCGGATGTAGATGTCGCGGCCCGCCAGTTGCAGCGCCGGGTAGGGCTTCACGCCTTCCAGCGGTTTGATCGCCTCGGCCTGGAACATCAGCGGGACGATTTCGGCCAGGCCGCCGAAGGACACCGCCACCGCGATCAGCACCGCCATCAGGCCGACGTTCTTCTCGACTTTCTCGTGCGAATTTCCGTTACTCATGTCGTCGGCTCCTCAGGCGCGCGCTTGGCTGGCATCGGGCTGCAGGATCGGCTGCGGCGCGACGGACTTGGCTGCCTGGAAGGTCTTCCAGGTATTCCAGGCCATCAGCAACATGCCGGTGAACACCAGCAGGCCGCCGCCCAGGCGGACCAGGTAGTAGGGGTAGGTGGCGTTCAACGCTTCGACGAAGCTGTAGGTCAGCGTGCCGTCGGCGTTGGTGGCGCGCCACATCAGGCCCTGCATGACGCCGGCGATCCACATCGACGCGATGTAGAACACCACGCCCAGCGTGTGCAGCCAGAAGTGCGTGTCGATGGCCTTGACCGAATGCATCTGCTCGCGGCCCAGCAGCTTGGGCAGCATCGCATAGACCGAGCCGATGGTGATCATCGCCACCCAGCCCAGGGCGCCGGCGTGCACGTGACCGATCGTCCAGTCGGTGTAGTGGCTCAGCGAGTTGACCGTCTTGATCGACATCATCGGACCTTCGAAGGTCGACATCATGTAGAACGACAGCGAGACGATCAGGAACTTCAGGATCGGATCCGTGCGCAGCTTGTGYCACACGCCGGAGAGCGTCAGCACGCCATTGATGGCGCCGCCCCAGCTGGGGGCCAGCAGGATCAGCGAGAACACCATGCCCAGGCTCTGCGCCCAGTCCGGCAGCGCCGTGTAATGCAGGTGGTGCGGGCCGGCCCACATGTAGATGGCGATCAGCGCCCAGAAGTGCACGATCGACAAGCGGTAGGAGTAGACCGGGCGTCCGGCCTGCTTCGGCACGAAGTAGTACATCATCCCGAGGAAGCCGGCGGTCAGGAAGAAGCCCACCGCGTTGTGGCCGTACCACCACTGCACCATCGCGTCGACGGCGCCGCTGTAGATCGGGTAGGAGTGCAGCAGGCCGCTGGGCAGGGCCAGGCTGTTGACGATATGCAGCAGCGCCACGGCGATGATGTAGGCGCCGAAGAACCAGTTCGCCACGTAGATGTGCTTCACCGCGCGCTTGGCGATGGTGCCGAAGAACAGCACGGCATAGGACACCCAGACCACCGCGATCAGCACGTCGATCGGCCAGATCAGCTCGGCGTATTCCTTGCCCTGGGTCAGGCCCAGCGGCAGCGACACCGCCGCGGCCACGATGACCAGCTGCCAGCCCCAGAACACGAACGCCGCCAGCTTGTCCGAGATCAGCCGCACGTGGCTGGTCCGCTGCACCACGTGCAG
>NZ_JBGFFG010000040.1:0-14341 GCF_056175765.1 Pseudoxanthomonas sp. LjRoot204_2
GGTCGTGACCGTGCTGGCCGACACCGCCGTGCGCGCGACCGACATCGATGAGGCGCAGGTCCGCAAGGCCAAGGAAGAAGCCGAGCGCGTGTTGTCCCACAAGGACCCGAAGATGAGCGTGGAAGAAGCCCAGGCCCAGCTGGCCATGAGCATCGCCCAGCTCAGCGCGCTGGAGCGCCTGCGCAAGAACCTCAAGCACTGAGGTCCACCGCTTCCGCACCATCGACAACGCCGGCCTAGTGCCGGCGTTGTCGTTTCGTAGCGTGCGCCATGCGCACGATCTGGCGATACCGCCCGCGCCACGCCTTCCCCGGCGCACCGCGGACCAGCCACGGCATCGTGCGCATGGCGCACGCTACACGCGGTCGATCAACGATAGACCACGTGCCGCCAGAGGAAGAAGGCCACAAGGGCCAGCACGCCTTCCACCAGCGGTTTGGCCAGCCAGGCGTGCGCCAGGCCCAGCGACGTGGCCACCCAGGTCACCGCCAGCGTGCTCGCCACCGTCAGTGGCACCCACACCAGCAGGAACTTGGCGAAGCGCCACCAGCCCAGGCGTGCGGCACCCTCGCTCGCGAAGGTCACGCGTCCGTTCAACCAGAAGCCGAGCAGTGCGCCGCCCACGCGGCTGGCGAGATTCGCCGGCGCCGCCGCTACGCCGAGCGCGGTCAGCGCCACGAACAGGGCCCAGTCCACCAGCAGCTGCAGCGCGCCGATGATGAGGAAGCTGCCGCCCTGGCGAAGCAGGACGTGCCTGGAAGACGGAGAGGCCATGCAGCGATGGTAACCCCGGTCGCGCACCGCTTGCCGTGTAAGATGCCCGCGCCCGTCGTCGACCGGACCGTCGCCTTGCGCATCGCCGTACTGATTCCCTGCCACAACGAAGCGCCGACCGTGCAGAAGGTCGTCGCCGATTTCCGCGAGGCGCTGCCGGAGGCCGAGGTGTGGGTGTTCGACAACGCCAGCGCCGACGCCACCGCCCTGCTGGCGGCGCAGGCCGGAGCACAGGTGCGGCATGTACTTGCGAAGGGCAAGGGCAACGCGGTGCGGGCGATGTTCCGCGACGTCGATGCCGATATCTACGTGATGGCGGACGGCGACGATACCTATCCTGCATCCGCCGTGCGGTCGCTCATCGAGGATATTGCGGAGGGACGGGCCGACATGGTCGTGGGCACGCGGCTGGAGTCGCACGATCGTGCCTCTTTCCGTCGCTTCCACGGCATCGGAAACCGACTCGTGCGCGGCTGCATCAGCGCCCTGTTCGGCCACCCGGTCCGCGACGTGCTGTCCGGCTACCGCGTGTTCTCGCGTCGCTTCGTGAAGTCCATGCCGGTGCTTTCGCGCGGCTTCGAGATCGAGACCGAAATGACGGTGTTCGCACTGGCCAATGGCTTCGTGCTGTCCGAACGGGTCATCGAGTACGGCACGCGCCCCGATGGCAGTGAATCCAAGCTCGACACCTACCGCGACGGGATGCGGGTACTGAAGACGATCCTGTTCCTGTTCAAGGACATGCGGCCGCTGCTGTTCTTCGGCGTGCTGGCGGCGGCATGCATGGTATCCAGTCTTGGATTCGGCGCCATCGTCATCCATGAGTTCGCGCGCACGGGCCTGGTCACCCATCCATCAACCGCCGTGCTCGCGGTCGCATTCGCCTTGGTCGGGGTGGTGTCGATCGCGACCGGGCTGATCCTGGATACCGTCAACCGGCGAACGAACGAGATCCAGCGGCTGATCACCGACCAGGTGCTGTCGCAGCGCAGACCGTAGGCGTGGGCGTACCCCGTGCCAGCGGGCAGAGCGCAAGGTCCCCCAGGCTTGTCGACACGGGAAGACAGGGGCCCTGAGCGACCAGACCGTAGGCACCCAACGCCTCGTTCGCCGCTGGCGTGGAGGCCAAGCGAAGCAGGTAGACCGGTCCTTCATGCGACCGAACGCGTTGTTCGRCCGCCACCTGCAACCCCGTGCAGCGCGTCGGCGCCATGAAATTGTTGCGAATCGATACCGCGGCGATTCGCCGAGGCAGGTATGCGACGGCGTACGCCATCGGATCATCGTCCGCCAGCACCACGAGACTGTCGGCGGGCAGCGCCGGCATCCGTACCGACACCATGGGGGTGACGAAGGGCGAGCGACCCCAACTCGGTCGGTTGGTGGCTACGACCAGCAGAACGGCGAGCGCCACCATGGCAGGTCGTACATAGCGGGCTGGCAGCCGCGTCGATACGACGCCGAAGAGGGCGATGGAGCAGAGCAACTCCAGCGCGAACAGGTAGCGGTAGATGCCATAGAGCATTACCCACACGGCAAAGCTGACCAGCGCGAACGCGAGAAGGGCATGGGCGATCGGCATCGCGGCGGCGTCCCGCTGCCGTCCCCGCCACACCGATATCCACCACGCGCCAAGCGAGGCGAAGCCGAGCAGTACGCGGGGGTCGGCAAGCTTCCCTTCCGAGAAGCGGCTGCTGTCGGTCAGCAGATGGAACGGTACCAGCAGGGCATCGATGCCGTGCGGAATGAAACGGCCGTCCTTGTACGCCTRCGGCAGCGCGTCGACCGAACCGAACCAGTCATTGAAGTAGGGAAACAACGGGTTGCCATGCGCCTGCCAGAGGTGGAGTGCCCACGGCCCAGCCGTCAGTGCCGACCCGGCCAGGCCGCCGATCGCCAGCGCCAGGATGCGCAGCGGCAGCCCGCGCATCGGGCCACAGGCCAGGGCGGCCGCGATGAAGCCGATGCAGTACAGCGCGCCGGTGAGCTTCAGGCCCGCGCACGCGCCGGCCATCAGGCCCGCCGGCAGCCAGGTCGCCCATGCGTGGCGGCGTCCCTGCGAGTCCGCGATCCACCACAGCGCCGCCATCACGCCGGCCGCCACGACCGCATCATTGAACGTGGTACCGATGCTGGGCATCACCGCCGCTCCCGTGACGGCGGCCAGACCGGCCATCACGGTACGCGTGGCGCTGCGTCCCAGTGGCCACGCCAGGTCCAGCAGGCGCAGCGCGAAGAGGATCGCGATGAATGAAGGAAGTGCCAGCCACATCGATACGAGCCATCCGGGCAGACCCGCCTTCACCATCCAGGCGAAGGGAATATCGAGCGCCGGGTTGTGCCACGTCTGCAACTGCGCCGCCGCGATGTCATCGCCGAAGCGGCCGTCCAGCAGCGCGGATGGCGTATAGAGGTGGTAGTTGCGCAGGTCCCAGTTCGCGTCCTGCCCCTGCTTGAACAGCGCAAGCAGCACCAGCAGCAGTGCGACGACCCAGGCAAGCCGTCCGTCGCGGAGAGGGGTGGAGCGTATGTGCTGGGTCATGGGCAGGGTCGTGCGGGGACTGAGTTGATACCATCGCACCAAGGTCGAAGGCCGTCATCATCGTAATGGGAAACCACATGAAACCACTCCACGTCGTCATCCTCGCCGCCGGCGAAGGCAAGCGCATGAAGTCCGCGCTGCCGAAAGTGCTGCAGCCCATCGCCGGACGCCCGATGCTGGCGCACGTGATCGAGGCGGCGCGCGCGTTGTCGCCGGCCGGCGTGCATGTGGTCTACGGTCATGGCGGCGACCAGGTGCAGGCAGCCTTCGCCGACCAGCTGGACCTGCACTGGGCGCACCAGGCACAGCAGTTGGGCACCGGCCACGCCGTGGCCCAGGCGATGCCCGATGTCCCCGACGGCGCGCGCGTGCTGGTGCTGTACGGTGACGTGCCGCTGACGCGCAGCGAGACGCTGCAGCGCCTGCTCGATGCGCCCGGGCGGCTCGCGGTGCTGGTGGCCGAGCCGGTCGATCCGACGGGTTACGGACGCATCGTGCGCGACGAGGCGGGCCGCGTGGCCGCGATCGTCGAGCACAAGGACGCCGATGAGGAGCAGCGCCGCATCCGCACCATCAATACCGGCATCATCGCCGCCGACGGCAGTGCGTTGAAGGGGTGGCTGGCACGCCTGTCCAACGCTAACGCGCAGGGCGAGTACTACCTGACCGATGTCTTCGCGATGGCGGCGGAGGAATTCACCCCTGCGGAAATGGTGCTCGTGGGCGAGCCCATCGAGGCCGAAGGCGCGAACGATCCCTGGCAGCTGTCGCAGCTGGAGCGTGCCTACCAGGTTCGCGCTGCACGCGCGCTATGCGTGCAGGGTGCACGCCTGGTCGACCCGGCGCGCTTCGACCAGCGTGGCACGGTCACGGTGGGTCGCGACGTGCAGATCGACGTCGACGTGGTGCTGGAAGGCAAAGTCGAACTGGGCGATGGCGTCGTCATCGGCCCGTTCACGCGCCTGAAGGATGTTTCGCTCGCGGCCGGCACGCAGGTGCGCGCGCATTGCGACCTGGAAGGCGTCACCAGCGAAGGTGCCGCATTGATCGGCCCCTATGCGCGCCTGCGTCCCGGCACCGTGCTTGCCGATGGCGTGCACGTGGGCAACTTCGTCGAAACGAAGAACGCGCGCATCGGCGTGGGCAGCAAGGCGAACCATCTGACCTATCTCGGCGACACCGTCATCGGCACCGGCACCAACATCGGCGCCGGCACCATCACCTGCAACTACGATGGCGTGAACAAGTCCACCACGACGATCGGCGATCGCGTCTTCGTCGGTTCGAACTCCTCGCTGGTCGCGCCGGTGACGCTGGCGGATGGCGCCACCATCGGTGCGGGCTCCGTGATCTCGAAGAATGCGCCGGCCGACACGTTGACGGTGGCGCGTGCGCGCCAGGTCAGCATCGAAGGTTGGCATCGACCGGTGAAGAAGCCGAAGTGACGTAGGGCGGGCTCAAGCCCGCCATGGGTGGGGCATTCGGACGAAAGCCCGTTGAATCGGCATCGCGGCGGCCAGCCCTCACCCCTTGCCCTCTCCCGGAGGGAGAGGGGGAGTCGGTGCCATGCTGGTCCGGCTTCGGGTGCGGACGAGTGGATTCGGTGTCCGGGCTTTGGACAGATCAGTTTTCCGGCAACTGGATCGACACGCACAACCCGCCGCCGTCGCGGTTGTGCAGCGACAGCCGGCCGCCGTGCGCTTCGATGATCTCTCGGGTCAGCGCCAGGCCCAGGCCGGTGCCGTTGCGCTTGGTCGAATAGAACGGCACCAGCGCGTTCTGCAGCACGGCGTCGTTCATGCCGGTGCCGCGGTCCATCACCTCGATGCGCAGCCAGTCGGGCAGCCGCGTCAACCGCACGGACACGCCGTCGGCGGTCGTGCCGGATTCGTGCGCGTTCTTCAGCAGGTTGAKCAGCGCCTGCTCSAGCTGCGCGACGTCGATGCGGCCGTCGATCTCGGTTTCGGTCATCAGCAGTTCGAAACCGATCTGGCGCTGCAGGCCTTCGAAGAAGGCGCGCCAGTGCACTGTCTGCAGTTGCGGCGAGGGCAGCTTGGCGAAGCGCGCATAGCCGCGGATGAAGCCCTCCAGGTGGCGTGCGCGTTCTTCGATCGTGCCGAACACCTCCTCCAGGCGCTCGTATCGTTCACGGCGCACCAGCTCGGCACCGGAATGCGCGAGCGAGGCCACCGGCGCCAGCGAGTTGTTGAGCTCGTGGCTGATCACGCGGATGACCTTCTTCCAGGTCATCACCTCCTGGCGGCGCAGTTCGCTGGTCAGCAGGCGGAGCAGCAGCAGTTCGTGCGGGCGTCCATTGAGACGGAAAGTGCGGCGGGCGAGGTGGTACACCTGTTCCTCGCCGTCCTCTTCCTCGCTGCCGATGGCGAACAGGCTGTCACCGCCCCGGCCCAGTGCTTCGCGCATCTCGACCGGTGCCGCGGCGATCAGCGTGTCGTAGTCCTGTCCCTCGAGCTTCCAGCCGCTGTGCAGGAGCTTGCGGGCCGCGACGTTGGCGAAGATCACCCGACGCACCGCATCGCCTCCCGGGGCGATCAGCAGCATGGCGACGGGCGTGTTCTGCACCATGGTGTCCAGCAGCAGTTCGCGCTGCACCAGGCTCAGGCGCTGTTCCCGCAGTACCTCACCGAGTGCCGCGTGCGACCGCACCAGTTCGGCGAGTTCATCGTTGCCGCGCCAGTGGATGCCGAAGTTGTACTCGGCGTCGCGATAACTGTTGACGCTTCCGGCCAGGGCGCGGAACAGCGAATACGTGCTGCGCAGGCCGCGGCGTATCGCCCACATCGCCAGCGGCAGCACGATGATCGCGGACGCCAGTACGGCGACGACGTCGTCGCCGATCCAGTGCGACAGCAGCACCGGCAGCACCACGGCCAGTGCCAGCAGCGGCAGCAGCCAGGACAGGATGCGGCCGGCGAGCGAGCGACGCATCATGGGGCCTTGATGCCGAAGCGTTCCATGCGCCGGTACAGGGCCTGCCGGCTCATGCCGAGGTCCGCCGCCGCCTGTGCGATGACACCACCGGCGCGCGCGATGGCGGCTTCGATATCGGTACGCTCGGGTTCGGCGGCGACCGCGGTGCGCACCGGCGCCGGTCGCGGCAGGTTGAGATCGGTGGCTTCGATGCGCTCGCCCATCGCCAGCAGGCYGGCGCGCTGGATGACGTTGCGCAACTCGCGCACGTTGCCGGGCCATGCGTGGCGCAGCAACGCGGCGCGTGCGCTCTCGCCCAGTGGCTTGTCGGCGGGCCGGAAACGCTCGGCCAGCGGCAGGATGTCGCCGGGACGCTCGGCCAGCGGCGGCAGCGCGAGCTCGATCGCATTGAGGCGGTAGTAGAGATCTTCGCGGAAGCCGCCCTCGCGGATCATCGCGGGCAGGTCGGCATTGGTCGCGCTGATCACGCGCACGGTGACGTGGCGCTCGCGGTTGGAACCCAGCCGTTCGAAGCGGCCCGTCTCCAGCACGCGCAGCAGCTTCATCTGGCCGGTGAGCGGCAGGTTGCCGATCTCGTCCAGGAACAGCGTGCCGCCGTCGGCGGCTTCGAACTTGCCCTCGCGAGCCTTGTTGGCGCCGGTGTAGGCGCCGGCGTCGGCGCCGAAAAGCYCCGCTTCGATCAGCTCCGACGGCAGTGCGCCGCAGTTGAGCGTGACGAACGGGCCGGACTTCACGCTGGAATTGGCCTGGATGATCTCCGCGATCTTCTCCTTGCCCGCGCCATTCGGCCCGGTGATCAGCACCGGCAGGTCGGAGCGCGCGACTTGGCAGGCGAGCGCGACCACGCGCTCGCTGGCGGGATCCTCGAACACCAGGTTGCGCAGGTCGTACCGGCTGGACAGCTGGTCGCGGCCGCGCCGTTCGCGGCTGCGGCGGCGCTCCAGTTCGGTGCGCGCTTCGGCCAGTTCCAGCAGCGTGTTGACCGTGGCCAACAGCTTGCGGTCGTCCCAGGGTTTGGCGACGTAGTCGGCTGCGCCGGCCTTCACCAGGTTCACCGCGACTTCCAAGTGCGTCCATGCGGTCAGCAGGATCACCGGCATGTCTGGCCACTGCATGCGGATGTCGGCGAACAGCTGTTCGCCCTCCGCGCCGGAGGTGGTGTCCTGGGTGAAGTTCATGTCCTGGATGACCAAGTCGACCTGCTGCTCGCGCAGCACCGCCAGCCCCGCGTCCGGCGATTCCGCGTGCAGCGTGTCGATGTCGTGCAGGGAGAACAGGACTTCCAGCGCCGTACTGACGGCGAGGTTGTCGTCGATGACGAGGATGGTGGGCATGGTGTGGCGGACCGGGGCTTGAGGCGGGTAGCACGTAGCGAGGAGGGAGTGGAGCGTAACGAGGAACGAGGAACGAGGGGCGTTGCGTCCTCTCGCTCCCCGTTCCTTCGCACGCGCTCCCTGCGCCCGGTCGAGTTTACGCGGTACGCGTGGCGACCGCCGGCGGCACCGAGGCCGCCTTGCGTGCGGGGCCGTAGACCGCCACCTGGCCCAGCAACCACAGCAGCACGGCGCCGACGGGCAGGTACAGCAGCGGCAGGCGGGGCAGCTCGTACTTGCCCATCAGCAGCTGGTTGATGCCGTAGGCCAGGATCATGCCGATGACGATGCCGATGGTCGCCAGCAGGAAGTTCTCGGTCAGGAAGTAGCGCAGGATCTGGCCCTTCGTGGCGCCCAGCGCCCGGCGGATGCCGATCTGCTTGGTGCGCTGCTGCACCCAGAAGCTGGCCAGCCCGACGATGCCCAGCGCGGTGACGACCAGCAGCGAGATGATCACGGTGATGAGCAGCCAGGCCATCGCGCGATCGCCGCGGTAGTAGTTGTGCTTGATGTCTTCGAACGTCCCGTCTCGCAGCACCAGGCGGCGGGCACTGTTCTTCTCCAGCGCCGCCAACGCGGCCTTTATCACCTCGGTGCGGCGTTCCGGTGCGGTACGCAGCACGAACGTTCCCATGGTCAGGTCCTTCGCGGGCAGGATCATGGTGAAGCCGCCTTCGGCCGGCCCGCCGTTGTCGTTGGTGCGGATCAGCCGATCGACCACGCCGACCACGCGGTGCGGCGCGTTGTCGGTATTCCATGAGTAGATGTTCTTGCCGACGGCACTCTCGCCGGGAAACAGTTTGTTCGCCAGCTCCCGGCTGAGGATCACGGCCGGCATCACGAACTTGGCGTTCTGCTTGTTGATCTCGGTCCAGCTGACGTATTCGTCCGCGTTGAAGTCGCGGCCTTCCACCAGCTTCAGGCCGAGCGTCTCGACGACCGCATCGCCAAGATAGATGTTCGCCTGCGCACTGGGACGCTCCTGTTCGGGCGCGAGCTGGATGGAGCTGTTCCACGACGAGTTGTCGAACGGCACATGGTTGATGCTGCCGGCGGCCTTGACGCCCGGCAGGGCGCGCAGGCTGGCGACGTCCTGCCTGACCAGCGCATCGGCATTGGGATCTTCGCCGAGGTTGCCCATGCTGATCCGCACGATCTCCTCGTTCGCCAGTCCGGTGGGGCGATCGATGCGCTCCAGCCGCTGGGTGATCAGGAAGACCGCGTTGCAGATGATGGCGCACGACAGCGCCACTTCCAGCACGATCAGGGCGGCGGCCGTCTTGTGGCGGGCCAGGGTGGAAAGGATGGGGCGGATGTCCATGACGTGCCTCTTGGATGGATGGGTCACTGGCTCTTGAGCTGGATGGCGGGCGTCACCTGCATCGCGCGCCAGGCGGGCAGCATGCCGGCGAGCAGGCTGGCGACGATCGCCAGCGCGAAGGTGGCCAGCAGCATCTTCAGGTCCATGTGCGCGAGGTCGGCATAGCCTGCCGGTTGCTGGCGGACCGCCAGCAGGCCGAGCCAGGCGAGTACCAGGCCAAGCACGCCGCCGACCAGGCCGACGGTGCCGGCTTCGACCAGGCATTGCGCGAAGATGGCCTTGCGGGTCGCCCCCAGTGCACGCCTTACGCCGATCTGCGACGCGCGGCCGAGGAATTTCGCCAGCAGCAGACCCACCGTGTTGAGCAGGCAGACCGCCAGGAAGCCGAACGCCAGCCACATCTGCAGGCGCACGTCGCCAGGCACCGCGCCCTGCTTGTCCAGCCACTGCATCACGTTGTGCAGGTCGACGTTGGTGGCGCGCTCGAAACGGCCCGCCGCCCGCTGCTGGTCGGAGTAGTTCTGCAGGTACTGCTTGTAGGCCTCGACCTTGGCCGGCGTGCCCAGTTCCACCCAGTACTGCAGCCATGAACACGGTGCGTTCGGGCCCTGCGAGCCTTCCTCGTCCGCGCTCGAGTCGCCCCAGCAGTTCATGTTGCCCTGCGTGCCCATCTTCACGGCGCGGGAGGTCCAGAAGGGCACGAACAGCTGCTCGACCTCGGTGAAGCGGTCCTGGGTCATGTCGTAGAACTTCGGTGCCGGGCGCCACTCGTCCAGCACGCCGATCACGCGGAAGGTCGCACCGGACGCCTTGATGTCGCGACCGACGCTGTTCGCGCCGCCGAAAAGCTTCTCGTTGAGCGCCTTGGAAATCACCGCCACGCGCGCCCGCGATTCGTCGTCCGCCGCCGACCAGCCGTTGCCGTAGCGGAACGGCACGTCGAACATCGGGAAGAAGTCGGCGGTGGTGTAGCGCGCATCGACGCGGAAGGGTTCGATGCGGCCATCCTCCGTTTCGATCGATGAAGCACCCCCGGTCATGAAGGCCTGGCGGTCGCCCTTCTTGTCGCGCAGCAGGTGTTCGGCGTCGTAACGCGTGAACTGGTCCTCCGGCTCGTCGCCCGGCGTGAAGCCGTTCGCCGATCGCGGGTCGATGCGCGGATAGAACAGCTTGTCGCTCTTCTGCGGGATCGGGTCGCCGGACAGCACGTAGAACACGGTCAGCGTGGTCATGCTGGCGCCGATGCCCAGCGCGATGGCCAGCACCATCAGGAAGGTCAATGCCTTGTTGCGCTTGAAGCTGCGCAGCGCAAGGGAGAAGTAGTAGCCGAACATGCGTGGCTCCGTAGGGTGGGCCCTGGCCCACCATGGGGTTGTCTTGGGTCTGTCTGCGGTGGGCCGGGGCCCACCCTACGCGGACGCGTTGGCTTCGGCGGCGTGGGCCGCGCGCATCAGCGCGGGCTCCACCGACAGGTCGGTGGCCATGCCGTCCACGATGTGCACATTGCGCTGCGCTCGCGCGGCGAGTTCCGGATCGTGCGTGACCATGATGATGGTCGTGCCCTGGCGGTTGATCTCTTCGAGCAGCTCCATCACGCCACGCGCCATCTGCGAATCGAGGTTGCCGGTCGGTTCGTCCGCCAGCAGCAGGCGCGGGCTGCCCGCCAGTGCGCGCGCGATCGCGGTGCGCTGCTGCTGGCCGCCCGACAGTTCGGCGGGGAAGTGCTTCATGCGCGAACCCAGGCCGACGCGCGCCAGTGCGTCTTCGATGCGCTGCTTGCGCTCGGCGGCCGGCATGCCGCGGTAGCGCAGCGGTACGTCGACGTTGTCGAACAGGTTGAGGTCGGGGATCAGGTTGAAGCCCTGGAAGATGAAGCCGATCTTCTGGTTGCGCAGGCGCGAGCGCGCGTCGTCGCCCAGGTGGCTGACGTCCTGCCCGTCGAGGAGGAACTGCCCGCCGGTGAACGTCTCCAGCAGCCCGGCGATGTTGAGGAAGGTGGTCTTGCCGGAACCCGACGGGCCGGTGACCGCGACGAACTCGCCCTCGCGGACATGCAGGTCCAGGGAACGCAGCGCGTGCGTTTCCACCTGTTCGGTGCGGTAGACCTTGGCGACTTGGCGCATCTCAAGCATGGCGGGTTCCTTCTTCGGGTTCTGGTGCGGAATGGATGGCGGGGGAGGGGCGTGGGGGAGCAGCGTGTGGAGTAGGGGAGATCAGTTGACCGAGACGCGCTCGGCATCGCCGAACAGGTCGCTGCCGGAGACGACGACCTTGTCGCCGGGCTGCAGGCCACCGAGCACTTCGATGTTGCTCAGGCTGCTGACGCCCAGTTGCACGGGACGGCGCACGGCGGAACTGCCGTCCATGACGTAGGCGTAGCGACCGCCGCCCTGTTCCAGGAACGGACCCCGTTCGACCATCAGCACGTTGCGGCGCGTATCCATCAGGATGCGTGCGGCCAGGCGCTGGTTCTGGCGCAGGCCCGGCGGCTGCTTGTCGGAGAAGCGCAGGCGGGTGACGACTTCGCCATTGACCACTTCCGGCGACACCGCGGAAATCTCGCCCGGGTACGGTTGGCCGGCGCTGGTGAGCGTGGCCGGCATGCCGATGGCGAGGTCGCGCGCGAAACTCTCCGGCACCTTGATCTCGACTTCGAACACCGACAGGTCCACCACGCTCAGCACGGGCGCGTTGATCGCCACGTTGGAGCGCTGCACGGCCTGGATCTGGCCGACCTGTCCGTCGAACGGCGCGCGCAGGGTCAGGGCATCGACCTGGCGCTGCACCTCGGTCACCACGGCGCGCTGGCGTTCGGCCAGCAGCTGCTTGTTGCGCGCATCCAGGCCCGCACCCTGGCCCTGCAGGCCGGCGTCCTTGCGTGCGTGGGACAGTGCGATCTCGGCCTTGCGCAGGTTGTCCTGCGCTTCCAGCACGTCGACCTGCGGCACCGCTCCGCCGTCGTAGCCACGCTGGTAGCGCTGCAGGGTGCGCTCGGCGGCCTGGCGTTCGATCTCGGCCTGGTCGAGCGCCTTCTGCGCATCGGCGCGGGTGACGCTGGCATCCAGCGTGGCGCGGCTCGCTTCGGCTTCCAGGCCGGCCAGGGTGGTCTGCTCCTGCGCCAGCTTGCTGCGCAGTTCCGGGCTGTCGATCTCGGCCAGCGGCTGGCCCTTGGCGACCTTGTCGCCGGCCACGACCTTCAGCGTGACCACGCCCCCGGCCACGGCATACAGGGTGGGGCTGTTGGCGGCAATCACGCGGCCGTCGGCGGCGATGTCGCGGACCAGGTCGCCGCGCGTCACTTCGGCGATGCGCAGGCGCGCCCCGTCGATGGACGCGGTGCCCGACAGCCAGCCCCGTGCGGCGAACACGATGCCTGCCAGCAGCAGGGCGCCGCCGGCCGCGGGCCATACCCAGCGGCGCCAGGCCGGACGGGTCTGCGAGGAGCTGAGCACTCGGTCTTGCGCGGAGGTGTCCCGAATCATCGGCGGCATGCGTTCTGTGGAATGACCTGCAGGTATCAGCAGGATGCGTGCCAAACGCAAGCGATTGATTCGCAAGGGGGTTGTCCGGGACTGGAGGCTGTCCGGGTGTCCGCGGACACTGCGCGGACAGGGGCTGTCCAGTACCGGACACGTAGAATGTCCGTTCGTTTCACTCAGATGGAAGACACACGCTTATGTGCGGAATTGTGGGCGCGATCGCCGGGCGCGACGTGGTGCCGGTACTGATCGAAGGACTGAAGCGGCTGGAATACCGGGGCTACGATTCGGCGGGCATCGCCGTCGTGGACCAGCAGGACGTACGCCGCGTGCGCCGCACCGGCCGCGTGGCCGAAATGGAAGGCGCGGCCGCTGCCGAGGGCTTCAATGCGAGCCTGGGCATCGGCCATACGCGGTGGGCGACCCACGGCGGCGTGACCGAAGCCAACGCGCATCCGCACATCAGCCACGGCGTGGCGCTGGTGCACAACGGCATCATCGAGAACCATGAGGAGCAGCGCGAGAAACTGCGCGCCCTCGGCTACGTGTTCGAGTCGCAGACCGACACGGAAGTGATCGCCCACCTGATGCACCACCACCTCAAGGGTGGTGATGACCTGCTGGCTGCGTTGCAGCGCACGGTGAAGGAACTCACCGGCGCATATGCGCTGGCGGTGGTGAGCCGCAAGGAACCGGACCGCATGGTCTGCGCCCGCATGGGCTGCCCGCTGCTGATCGGCATCGGCGAAGGCGAGAATTTCATCGCGTCCGACGTGTCCGCGATCCTGCAGGCGACGCGCCGCGTGATCTTCCTGGAAGAGGGCGACACCGCCGAGGTGACGCGCGACAGCGTGAAGGTGTTCGACGGCAAGGACCAGCCGGTGCAACGTGACGTGCACGTGTCCGATGTGTCACTGGCCTCGCTGGAACTGGGCCCGTACCGCCACTTCATGCAGAAGGAGATCCACGAGCAGCCGCGTGCGATCGCCGACACCATCGAAGCGGTGGTCGACGGCGGCTTCTCGCCCACGCTGTTCGGTGCCGATGCCGAAGCCGCGCTGAAGGACATCGAAGGCGTGCAGATCCTCGCCTGCGGCACCAGCTACTATGCCGGCATGACGGCGCGTTACTGGCTCGAAGCCATCTCCGGCCTGCCGTGCAGCGTCGAGATCGCCAGCGAGTATCGGTACCGCGACGCCTACGCCAATCCCAAGCACCTGATCGTCACCATCTCGCAGTCCGGCGAAACCCTGGACACGATGGAAGCGCTGAAGTACGCCAAGTCGTTGGGGCACCAGCACACGCTGTCGATCTGCAACGTGCCCGAGAGCGCCATCCCGCGCGCCAGCGAACTGGTCTGCTACACCCGCGCCGGCGCTGAGATCGGCGTGGCGTCGACGAAGGCCTTCACGACCCAGCTGGCGGCGCTGTTCCAGCTGACCGTCGTGCTGGGCAAGTTGCGCGGCAAGGTCACGCCGGCGCAGGAAGCCGACTATCTGGAACAGCTGCGGCACCTGCCGGGCAGCGTGCAGCACGCATTGAACCTCGAGCCGCAGATCGCCGCGTGGGCCGAGCGTTTCGCGCCGAAGTCCGATGCGTTGTTCCTCGGCCGCGGCTTGCACTACCCGATCGCACTGGAAGGCGCGCTCAAACTGAAGGAAATCTCGTACATCCACGCCGAGGCGTATCCGGCCGGCGAACTGAAGCATGGTCCGCTGGCGCTGGTGGATGCGGACATGCCGGTGGTGGTGATCGCGCCGAACGACGTCCTGCTGGAGAAAGTGAAATCCAACATGCAGGAAGTGCGCGCGCGTGGCGGCGAGCTGTTCGTCTTCACCGACCAGGACAGCCACTTCAGCGAATCCGAAGGCGTGCACGTGATCCGTACGCCGCGCCACGT